>JAOUPE010000075.1 GCA_029880025.1 Caldifarciminota bacterium | reverse complement strand
CTGTGATTGACGGAGTAGCCGATACCGTACTTAGGACAGTTCAAGTTGGCAACGCTCCTTATGCTCTGGCTTACAATTCGACCAACAATAAAGTTTACTGTGCCAACAACGGCAGCAGTGATATCGATGTGATTGATGGTACTACCAATCAAACAATTACAATAATCCGGGTTAGAAGAAATCCAGTAGCTTTGGCCTATAATCCAACTAACAATATAGTCTATTGTGCCAACAGTGGAAGTGATAATATTGATGTAATTGATGGTTCAACCGACGTTGTGATTGCTACCATTCTGGTTGGGGATGGACCTTCTGCATTAATCTACAATCCAACGAACAATAAGGTTTGTTCGGCTAATCTTAATGATGATGATATAAGCATGATTGATTGTGCAACCAATCAAGTGATAACAACGATTCCAGTTGGTATCGCTTATCCGAATGCTTTGACCTACAATTCAACCAATAATAAAATCTACTGCACCGATGATGCAGGAGGAAAGGTTTTTGTTATAAACGGAGCAACCAATCAAGTGATTGCATCCGTCCAAGTTGGTGATTTACCGTATGCTTTAATTTACAACTCCATCAGTGATAAAGTCTATTGTGCGAATCAAGAGAGCGACGATGTGACAGTTATTGACGGGGCGGCTGATACTGTAATCACAACTATTCGAGTAGGAACGTATCCGCATGCTTTAGTCTACAACCTAACAAATAATAAAGTCTACTGTGCTAATGAGAATAGCTTTAACGTAACTGTGATTGATGGAGCAACCAATACCGTAATTACAACCATTCCGACTGGATATTACCCTATTGCTTTGGTCTACAATCCAATAAGCAATAAAATTTATTGTATTAATCTGAATAGCAATAATGCTACGGTAATTGATGGCACAAGTGATACAATAATTACAACCGTTCAAGTAGGATATAATCCTTGGGCTTTAGTCTATAATCAGATAAATAATAAGGTATATTGTGCTAATTTGGAAAGTGATAATGTAACCGTAATTGATGGCGCAACCGATACGGTAATTGCGACCGTTCAAGTAGGATACTATCCAATTACGTTAACCTATAATTCAACAAACAATAAAGTCTACTGTGCCAATGCGAATAGTTTTAATGTAACTGTGATTGATGGAGAAACGAATCAAGTAATTACAACTATTCCAGTAGTAAATTCCCCACGTGCTTTGGTTTATAATCCAACCAATAATAAAGTATATTGCGCTAACGGCGCTTATGCAGGGGGCGTGATGGTGATTGATGGAGTGACTGATTCGGTAATCACAAACATTGAAGTCGGTGAAGAACCAATTGCTTTTACCCATAATCTACAAGAGAATCGAATCTATGTAGCAAACCGTGGGAGTTCGAGTATTTCGGTTATTCGGGATGTAATTCCCGGAATCGAAGAAAGAATGACGGTAAACGCTGAATGCTTCACGCCTGAAATCTTTCCAAATCCGGCAAGGTCATATTTTGCTATTCGCTTGCCCCAAACCGCAGACCGTCAATCCGCCTTAGGCGGACTAAAAATCTTTGATGTATCCGGGAAATTGATAAGAGAGATTGCTTCTCTGCCTAAAGCGGATCGCAATGACCGAAAGATAGAAATATCTTTGAAAGGGATAAATCCGGGTGTCTACTTCTTAGAAATAGGGAAAGAGGTCAAAAAACTTCTCGTCGTTAAATAAGTCGAAAGACCCGAAGCCGCCTCAGGCGGACCGGAAGCCGACCCAGTAACCTATCCCTTAGCTTACCCCTTAGGCTACCCCTTAACCTACTCCCGGGGCTACCCCATAGGCTAGCCATTAGCCTACTTCCTAACCTACCCCTGAGCCAATCCCCTATGCTACCCATTAGCCTATCCCCAAACCTACTTCCTAAGCTACCCCCCATGCTACCGACCGGGCTAGCCCGGGGGCTACCCCCTAAGCCGCCCCCTATACCGCTACCCCGCCATACCCTCCCCCATAATAATATCAAATATAAAATATCAAAAATCAAATAGATGGAAGAATTTTCGGCTTGACTAAAGCGTTAGTTATAACTAACCTTATCTTGATAACTTATGTTTGTTTTTACTAAAGAAATGGCTAACATTTTACGCCAAATCCGAGAGAAAGCTGGGCTTTCTCAACGGGAAGTGGCATTAAGAATGGGTATTAAGAGTAAATCTGGACGCAGTTTTATCGCCCAATTAGAAATTGGGCGGATAAAGAATCCAACCTTACGCACAATTTTTGATTATCTTCATGCCTGCGGCGCTTCAGCTAGCCGGGAATTCTTTACTAAACTGGAAACAATCGACTTCCAAAACCGACATAAGCAGGTAATCGCTCAAATAAAATTACAAGAAGGAAAAGAGAAAAAGAAAATCGAGCGGGATGTAGCATGGTTCGAGGCTGGTATTAAGTATCCAAGAAAGATAACCCAGAAACCATTGTCAACCAAAAAACAAGAAGAAATGGCAATTGAATTTGCGAAATACCGAATTAAAATCGAAAAAGTAGAAGCAGAGGTCCACAAAATTTTATGTGACTTTGCACCAGGAACTTATTCTTTTCCGTTTTATAAGGACTGTGCTCGTGCTTTCTTTTCAGCATTGGTTAAATATTATGGCAAAGACCAGAAGAAATTGAATAAAAAATTAACCGAAATAATCCAACTTGGGAAAAGCAATGGTTTGAAAGAGAATATTCTATTAAGGATTAAAGAAAAAGTTGTCTCGGTATTTAAATCACAGATAGGCAAAAATTAAAAAGATAGATATGCGCTAACAAATGCAAAAGTATGATTAACCTAAAATCTTTTACTTTTTTTCAACTTAAAGAGCTTATCAAAGAATTGGGATGGGAAGAATACCGGGCAACGCAAATCTTCACCTGGATCTGGCAAAAAGGGATTAACGATATTGACCAGATGACGAACCTGGCAAAAACCAAACGGGAATTGCTCAAAGAAAAATATTATATCAGCCAGCTCAAACTCGCAAAAACCCAAAAAGCAAAAGATAGTACACAAAAGTTCCTCTTTACTTTAATGGATGATGAAAATATCGAATCGGTCTATATTCCTGAATCAAGCCGAAAAACCGTTTGTGTCTCAACTCAAGTTGGCTGTGCTTTAGGCTGTCAAATCTGCTATACCGGTCAAATTGGTTTCTTGAGAAACCTTAAATTCTTTGAAATCGCGGACCAGGTTTTACAGGTGCAAAAACTGGTTGGGCAGAAACTGAGTAATGTTGTTTTTATGGGGATGGGTGAGCCGTTTCTTAATTATGAAGAATGTTTAAAAGCGGTCGAGCTATTAAATTCGGATAATGGTTTAAATATCGGCGCCCGGAAGATTACCGTGTCCACGGTTGGGATTACCGATAAAATCTATCAATTTACCCAATTTCCATTACAGGTAAAATTAGCCATCTCCTTGAATGGGGCTGATGATAAAACCAGGAATTATCTAATGCCGATAACAAAAAAATATCCTTTAAAAGAATTAATCGAAGCGATAAGACATTATACTAAAATGAAAAAGAAAAGAATCACTTTTGAATATGTTTTGGTAAAAGGGATAAATGACCGGGCACCGGATGCGGACAAACTGCGCAAATTGCTTATAGGTATACCGTGCAAGATAAATTTAATTCCGTTCAATCCCTATCCTGGCTGTAAGTTAAAACAACCAACTTTAACTGAAATTGAGAGCTTTGCCAGAAGTCTTTATACCGGATTACCAGCCGTAACAATTCGCAAAAGCAAGGGTTCAGAAATCCTTGCCGGCTGCGGACAACTTTCCGGTAAATTTACTACATGATAGGCAACTTAAGCGTGGCTTTCTTTTGGTTTAAAATCTATAATTTATATGGCAGACATATTTTTCAACTTTTAAGACTTCGGTAAAAGAATTTTGATGACTCCGGATATTCTTCGAATTTCAAAATCCGGTTGATAAGAAGTTTCATTCACCTTGTTATCATAATTAAACCAAACCGCTTTCATACCGAATGCTTTTGCCCCTGCTATATCAGTATCAAGCAAGTCACCAATATGAATCGCTTGTTCGGGTTTTACCCCTAATTCGTTAAGCGATTTTTCGAATATGGCTGGATGCGGTTTTTCATAACCCACCTCATCGGAAAAGACCTGGGATTGAAAATAATCAAAGATGTTTTTCTTTTTTAAAACAAGCCGGATAACCTTTCCTGGCGTTAGACCGGAACCGCAGATTATGCCCATTCGATAATAAGGATTTAATGCCTTTAATGTTTCCAGTACTCCATCAACCAATGAAGGTTCGTCTTTCAATATAATCTCGCCAAAATATTTTTTAATCTTTGCCTTTTCTTCAAAATTAATCTCAACATCTAATTTCTCAAGGATAAAATCCAGTCTTTGATAAACCGTTATGAAGCGATAATCCCCTTGTTCTCTTGTCTTTTCCGCAGATTCGAGCGAGAACCTGTAGGCATCGGATATTTCTTCAAAACTTCGATTAATCCTTTTCCGGTCCAATATCTTTTTTAGATATTCGATTCTTTTCTCAGCATAACTTTTCGCCACAAAAATGGTATTCCAGAGGTCAAAAGTCACCGCCTCGATATTTTTTTGACCGATTGGTTCCATTCGAATTAATCTAAAAGGAAAATCGTATAAAGTCAATGGTAGTATGAAATGCTTTCGGGATTGACAATTGCCTAATGAGTAGTAAATTTAGGTAAAGTTATTGATAAATGAATAAGGAGGTATAATGAAAAATTTAATAAAAGTCATCCTTATCCTACCTGCATTTGTTTTCGCCAATATTGAATTCAATAATCCGGTCATGTGCTCAAATCTGATAAGCGATTGGTGGAGCAGTGGTCATGGTTGCATCGGCGATAATAACGAACTTTACGAAGCCTGGACCCATACCGGGTTGGGCAGCGGTGAAGGTGGTATCTACTTTGCTGCATCCTATGATACCAATCAAACCTGGTCATCGGATATAACCATTCACTATTGGGACCAAACCTGGGTACATGCTGAATATACAAGACCAAGACTGGCGGCAACCGGTGATACGGTTTATTGTATCTACTGGTTAAGACCAGAACATTCAGCAACCATTTGGCATCTTTACTGCTCTCGTTCGGATAACTTCGGAGTCAGCTGGAATATCTTTGATATTTCGATAACCGGTGCTTATTCTGGTAGTATGAATGGTCATGACTTCATGATTGGTCCGGATAAATCAGTAAATCTTGTGTTTTCAACCGCAGCTACCTGGCTTAGCCGACCCCGACCATTCTTTTGCCGCTCTAATAACGGCGGCGTGACCTTCTCCTCACCACAACTGCTTCCCTGCGATACAACCACTACCTCAGGACTTCAGCCGACGATTGCAGTCAGTAATAGTGGGACAATTTTCATTATAACCGATTATCGAGATAGTCAACGCGGTCATCAACTTTACCTTGCTGTTTCCACTGACAGTGGAGCAACCTTTGACACGACCAATCTAAGCCCGATGCTCGGCGAAGGAATGTATCCTGACCTGCACATTGGGTCGAATAATCACCTTTACCTTTGTTATGAATCAACCGAAGATGAAATAAAATTTTCTAAATCCACTGATGGCGGTTTAACCTGGCAAACACCAAACCTGCTCGTTTCCAATGAATTTAGCTGGGCTTTTGGGGCGGAAGACACTCGTCTAATTGTGGTCTGGAATGATGATGCAAGCTGGGATACCTATTTCCGTATTTCCGAAGATGGCGGGACCAGTTGGACAGAAATGACCAGGGTTTGGCAGACCACACCTTTTCCTGGCGACTGGCTTCAGTTAAGCCTTGACGTTCGTAATGATTTGACAACTATTTCAATGCATCCAGAACCAGGCAATGTCGAAGCCCAATACTGTTCTCATGCAATATGGACCCCAGGTGTTGCTGAACCAGTAAAACAACCGAGGGTGACTTATCCAAAACTAACTGCTGTCCCAAACCCATTTTCCAGTTTCACCCGGCTGAGTTATTCGGAAAAGATGAAGCAACCGAAAATTTTATCTATCTTTAATTCTACTGGTAGACTTATTCAAAAGATTGAGTTTAACGGTAGTATAACCTGGAATGGCTGCGACCAGAAAGGAAATCGTTTGCCCAACGGTGTCTATTTAGTTAGAGCCGATGGCTATGAACCGATACGTCTGGTTTTGAGCGAATAATTCGCTAATGAGAACCAAAGTCATTCTTAAGTTGGTTCTTATCGGTTCGGCGGTATTTGGCTTAAATCAAATTGGTGTGCTGGATGGACACAACGCAACCGGTAAGTTTGGGTATGCGATTGCCGGCAGATTGGATTTTAATCATGATGGGCTTGCTGATGTATTTATTGGCGAACCGGGCTGGAGTAAGGTGTACGTTTATTTCGGCAGCGTTCCTTTTGATACGACCCCGGATTTAATTTTTACCGGCATTTCGGGAACCCAGTTCGGAGCCTGTCTTGCCTCGATTGGTGATATCAATGAAGACGGAATCGATGATCTGGCAATCGGTGCACCACGCGATAATTCCGGTGGTGCAACCGCAGGAAGAGTCTTTCTTTATTTTGGTTCACAAAATCCGGATACAAACGTCGATTTAATCCTTACCGGGCAAGTAAACTCGGCTCGGTTTGGCACCAGTATCAGTGGTGGTTTTGATGTGAATGGCGACAGTGGTATTGATATCCTGATTGGTGCACCGGGTGACCAGCACGCCTTTTTATTTCTGGGTGGAACAATGCTTGATACGATTCCTGACCTTATTTTGCGTGATGGAAATGGTGATTATTTTGGTCAGGCAGTGGCTTTGCTCGGTGATGTTAATGGCGATAGCTTTGGCGATATGCTGGTAGGCGACTATCGCCATTCGGGCAGTATCTTGCATGGCGGTGGTTGCTTTTTATATTTTGGCGGCAATCCACTGGACCCGAATGTTGATATTACATGGGAAGGCGATGATGCAAATCGGCAGCTGGGCATAACCGTTGCTGCGGCTGGTGACCTGAACCATGATGGATTCAATGATATTGCGCTGGGCGCTTCAATGACCGATAAAGTTCATATCCATTTTGGCGATCGTAATATAGGCATACCACCTGATGTTATACTTCAAGGTTCGGACTGGTTTGGCAGCTGGATTGCCGGAAAAGCTGATATCAACCAGGATAATTTTGATGACCTTCTGGTTGGAGCAGATGGTGATTATTATGGTTTACCTTCTGGACCAGGTTATGTATATCTTTTCTTTGGCGGTGACCCGATGAGCACAACCCCAGATACGATTTTAGCTGGTGAAGCAGATGAAGATATGTTTGGTTCTTGTATCGAATTTTGTGGTGATATCAATAATGACCAATATATCGAATTCTGTATCGGTGCACCAGGTCATGATACTCGCGGACTTAATGCCGGGCGTGCCTATATCTATAATACCTCATATACCGGAATTGAAGATTCCTATTTTAGC
>JAOUPE010000074.1 GCA_029880025.1 Caldifarciminota bacterium | reverse complement strand
AGGGGTCTATGACTTTGGGTGGCTTGAGCGGAAAAAGCACCGATTGTGCAGGCAAAAGAAAAATTAAGAATTGCCAATAAAAATTTAAAGGTTTTCATTTCAACTTGTGCACCTTTTCGATTTCTGCCCGTAATGCCGAAACCAAATCTTTTTCGGCGCATTTTCGGATAATATTGCCTTTACTGAAAATCAATCCTGCTCGCTTACCTGCTGCAATTCCAAAATCAGCTCCTTTTGCCTCGCCCGGTCCGTTAACCATACAGCCCATCACGGCAACTTTGATTGGCTCTTTATATTTTATCAAGGCTCTTTTAACTTTCTCGGTCAAATCGATAAGATTAACCTGACAGCGACCGCAAGTCGGGCAGGAAATTATCATCAGACCATACTCACGCAAAGCCAAACTGCGTAACAATTCATAAGCCGCCACCACTTCTAAAACCGGGTCACCGGTCAATGAGACACGAATCGTATCGCCAATACCTTTTGCCAGTAAGATTGCCAGTGCGGTAGTGGAGCGGACCGCGCCTTCAAACGGCAATCCGGCTTCGGTTAAACCCAGATGAAGCGGGTAAGAATAAAGCTGGGCAATCTCCTCATAAGCTGCAATGCTGGTCAAAACCTCGGCTGCTTTTGCCGATAACACAAGCTGGTTAAAATTATTCTTTTCAAACTTGTCAATCGTATTGGACAGACTTTCTACCAAAGCCTTAGCGGTTGGCGAACGATATTTATCCAAAACCTGTTTTTCCAAAGAACCGGCATTGACCCCAATCCGAATCGGAATCTGATAATCCTTAGCCGCTTTGATTATTTCTTTTAGCTTCCAGCCCGCACCGATATTACCCGGATTGATTCTTATCTTATCAGCACCGGCTTTGATGCTAATCAAAGCTAATCGGTAGTCAAAATGAATATCCGCAATCAGCGGAATCTTTATCCGCTTCTTAATTTCTTTAATCGCTGATGCTGCAGTCTGGTTCGGCACCGCAACTCGAACGATTTCACAATTAGCCTTTTCCAGCCGGTGAATCTCTTTCACGGTGGCTGCTACATTTTCGGTTTTGGTTTTGGTCATTGACTGGACAACAATTGGCGCATCACCGCCGATTTGAACTTTGCCAACAAATATTGGTTTAGTTCGGTGTCGGGTAATTGTCATATGAGCAAAACGAGCGTATTAAAAAGTAACCGAACCCTGATTGACCCTGAATTAGCCGTCTATCGTTAAACGTAAGAAGATACGCATATCGGTTAACGTCCAACGACAAACGGTTTTCAGTGTTTAATTTCATTCTTTATGGAAAGTATTCAACACTGAAAACACTGAAAAAGAATTCGGTGAGTTTGGTGTGTTTCGGTGTTGAATCATTTTTACTCATCTTGAACTCTTTGGATTGCCGCACCTAACTTTGCCAATTTGACATCCAGGTTTTCATAACCGCGGTCAAGGTGGTAAATTCTTGATACTTCGGTTTCGCCTTCGGCGGCTAAACCTGCCAAGACCAGTGCGGCTGATGCCCGTAAATCAGATGCCATGACTTGAGCCCCGGAAAGCTTATCCACACCCTCGATGACCGCACTGTTACCCTTGATACTAATCTTTGCTCCCATTCGGTTCAGCTCAAGCGCATGAAGAAACCGCGCTTCAAAGATATTTTCCGTGATTACACTGGTCCCGGTGCTTAAGGTTAGGAGTGCCATAAATTGTGCCTGCAAATCAGTAGGAAATCCGGGATAAGGAGCGGTAAAAATTTCGGTTGGGGCTGGTCGCCTTGCCAGCGAAATTCGCAGAGAATCATTCTGGGCATTAACCTTACAGCCCATCGTTTCCAGTTGTTCAATCACTGCTTTCATATGGTCGAGACGCAAACCGGTGATTTCGATTTCACTGCCTGTAATCGCAGCGGCAATCGCCAGAGTTCCGGCTTCGATTCGGTCTGGTATCGGTTCATATTCGCAGCCAGAGAGTTCATTAACCCCATGGATTTTAATTAATGGGGTGCCGGCACCTTCAATCTTTGCGCCCATTGCACCAAGGAAATTTGCCAAATCAACAACCTCGGGCTCACATGCCGCACCGGTAATTACCGTATTACCTTTTGCCTTAGCTGCTGCCATCATCACATTTGCCGTAGCACCAACACTTGGTCCTTTAATACCCTCGAGCGTCATTTCGGTGCCGGTAAGTTTGGAAGCTCGGGCATTAATGTAACCGTGCTCGATATTAATTTGGGCACCCAGGTGTTCCATTCCTTTCAAATGCAGGTCAACCGGTCTTGGACCAATCGCGCAGCCACCGGGTAGTGAAACTTTAGCCTGACCAAATCGTGCTAAAAGCGGTCCCAAGACATAATACGAAGCGCGCATCTGACTGACGATTTCATAAGGCGCCTCAAAACCAATATCGTCATTTGCTTTAATAAGAATCTCTTTGCCATTAATTTCGACTTTAGTGCCGAGCGCTGCTAAAAGGCTTGCCATCGTTTTTATATCGGAGAGCTCGGGAATATTTTTGATTCGGCATGGCTGGTCGGTAAGCAGACAGGCTGCCATTATCGGCAAGGTAGCATTCTTGGACCCTGAAACACGTACCGAGCCCGAAAGCCGTTTTTTGCCTTTGATAACAAGTTTATCCATCCTTTTAATTCTCATATTAAACCGCTGATAAGTCAAGGACTAAATTATTTGTCTTCACAAAAAGGTGTTGCCCCTCTGAATCCCCAAAGAAATTTAACCACGAAGACACGAAAAATCGTTAATCGGTTATGAAGCTTGTTTCGTCAAGCGTCTTATGTTTGAAGTTGCCGAATACCGAGACGAGCCTCGTTACCATCAATCGCCTAACGATTTTTTTTCGTGTTTTCATAATTTCGTGATTTCGTGGTTATCCGAAAGACTGGGGCTGGGGAGAATGAGGGGTTGCCCCTCATTTGAAATCTAAAGCACATCTAATTTTGGTAAGATTAAAAAATATCGGTTATGAACTTTTTTTATGATAACGGATATTTGCTATTGACAAGTGCAATACTCTGGATATAAATTAGACTATGCTGGGACATTAGTTTTTCTCCTGGCAAGGAGGTATTATGTTAAATACTTTATTGGTGGTGATACTTGTTGCTGCGTCACCCCAGACGAGTTCATTTCCTTCCTTTAATGGTAATGTAACTTCATTTGATTTTGGTGGGGGTGGACCAGACACTTTTGGCTATACCTGGTTAGATTCAGACACCACCGCACCCGGTGCCCCGGTTTACAACTGGATTTCGATTTCCGGGACTGGCACTCCTGTGACTGGTCTGGCTGATGATAATGTGGTCGGACCGTTTCCAATCGGTTTCGAATTCCCTTATTACTGGTATACGGTGAACAGCTTCTACCTCGGTTCGAATGGTTATATCAGCTTTGGTGACAATTTCAATGCCTCTTCCCCATTCCACCGGGTTCCGAGTCCAGATCGACCTAATAATGTCTTAGCTCCCTTAATGTCCGATTTAGATTTTAGTGTTGGCAATGCTACTTGCTGGTATTGGACCAATGGGGCTAATGATACTCTGATTATCGAATATGACAGCGTTCGGTTCTGGACCCGACCTAACGGAACCGGTAACAATACTTTCCAAATCATTCTCAGCCGACCTGATTCGACAATCACTTTTCAGTATAAAGAACAGGAAGGTGCACCTTATAATGGCTGGACTGATTCGACTAATTCAATCGGTATTGAAAATGTAACCGGTCAAATCGGTTTAAATTATTTATTTATGGGATTCCCGAGTTACAATATGCCTCATGATTCATTAGTGATACGATTCACGCCACCTGAAAGCAGTGCCTATCAGGTTCACGATGTCGGAATTTACAGTGCGCTATCCGAAAATTCGGCTGGCATTTTCATGTATAATGGCGACAATCTAACCCCTTGGTCAAAAGTAAAGAATTTCGGCAACCAGACCGAAGCCAACTTTCCGGTTTGCGGTTGGATTAAGAATCAATCCGGTCAAACCATTTATGCTGATACCTTACAAGCTGGGACATTACTCCCAGGTGAGATTGATTCGATGATCTTTTCTCCGGACTGGGTAGCCTCGACCAACGGACAGTTCACATTTACGGCTAAGACCTCGCTCACTGGTGATATGTTTCCAGGAAATGACCAGTCAATAGTAGAAATGAGAGTAGTGACGTATCCAGCAGAACTCCAATATGACAATGGTATTGCCCATCGACAATATTACTGGAACGGTCCTGGAGGCTATGGTAACCGATTTGTGCCACCTCAGTATCCGTGCCGAGTAACCGGTATGAAGGTTTATGCATCAGCGACACCGGCAACTGATATTTTTGTTGGAGTTTTAGATGATAATGGTCCAGGCGGCATACCCGGTGACACTTTGACTTCAGCCACTTTAAATGTCTTCACCGCTAACTGGTATACGGTAAACTTTACTACGCCGGCTGTGATTAATGATGGTGCATTCTTTATAGGAGCGATTTCATCGATAGCTGCCCGCCCATCTTTCGGTATGGATACCCTACTGCCCTTCTCACGACAAGGCTGGGAATACACCACGGGCTGGGCACCAAGTCGTCATGCGTCAATTCACGATGTATGCATCCGAGCCATGGTCCAAACCGTCGGTATCGAAGAAGAATTAACACCGGCTGGACCAATCCCTCAGACCATAGTGGCACCTAATCCATTCCGCACCCAGACCCTGATTAAATTTGCCAACCCGCAAAAGAAAACTGTCACCTTAAATATCTACAATGCGACCGGTTCTCGGGTCAAAACTCTTACGGCGAAAAACGAAGAAATCATCTGGCATGGCAGAGACGATGCCGGCAAAAAGCTCGCCGATGGCATCTACTTTCTGAAAATAGAAGGCGGAAAAGAAAATATCGAGAAATTAATCATCGCCCACTAAAAATAAAGACCAATGAAAAGGGGGCTCATTGCCCCCTTTTTTATTTTATTACAACCGACCCTATACTTTTCTCTTGACTCGGAAAATTTTTCCGATATAATATAACTTGAAGTAGGAGATGGCCATATAACAATCGATGCGTTAAGAGAGTAAAAGAAAGGGGTATTTTATGAGTAATTTTTTAGAACGCATCATCGATTCTGCTTGCCTAAAACATTTCGTTGCCCATCCTCGACAATCTTCCAACCAACCAAAAGCGAACTGCTATGAACGTGAGGAAGATTGGCAAAGGCAAACTGAAATTTGTCACATCTGCCCTTTCTTTTCTCTAATATTCTTCGTCGAGAAAGATTTGAACGCAAAATGAATCATATTCTTGTAACCGTGGGCGAAGATAAAATTGCCTTTCCCATCGGCTCGGTTTTAGCCGCTTATCCAATGCCCAACCTTACTTCGATACCGAACCTGCCCGAACATGTCCTGGGATTAGCCGTAGTTCGAAACCAGGCTTTACCAGTGGTCGACCTTATCAAGTCTGATTCAAAAAAAATGATTTTATTGTTGAGTAACGATTCAGATGAATTCGGTTTAGTGGTAAATGAAGTGAACGGTATCATAGATATTCCGGTTGATGAAGTTGTCCCGGTTAAAAATACCAGCGATGATGCAGTTATAAGCACCTCAGGTAAACAAGAAAGCAACATCCCAAATATTTCTAACTGGGCGGTAATCTTAGATTCACCAAAGTCGAAGCCAAATCTTTTTGCCGAGTATTCACTCGGTGTATGGTTTAATCGTGATGACTCGACTCGGGGTGACTTCGGCGAAGCGGGTGAGATTTGGGTGATAAACCCTAAAAATTTGGTCTGGCTAAAGGAGGAAAAGAATGTTGCTTAGAATCTATTCACCGGTTAGGTTTTTACTCACCTTAATTCTTCTTGGTGCCGCTGCCTGGTTTGGGTTCTCCGCATTCGGCAAATTGCAGACCAGGACGAATAAGGCTTTGGCGCCAAATACCGATTTGATTCGAGTCATTAAAGACAGTCAAATCAACTTAGAAAAGTATCGACTTTTTGAACAGATTGTTCAACTCGAGGCAGTAGCCGCCGATGTCGATTTGACTGAAATTAGACTTAATGAGCTGTCGAAAACCCCGGAATTTAAAAAAGCACCAATCGTTTCGGTAATTGATAGTAGCCGGAAGTTAATAAAATTGGAGAAAGAAATGATTGCTGACCTGAAATCTAAACACCAGGAATATGACCTTTCGAAAGCTGCGATTTCAACCCTCGGGGAATTGAGAACCGAATTTGGCAAGAATGAAATTCTTATCCTAAATTTACAAAAGCTGAGTCTTGCCGAAACGGAAAATTGGAAAAACAACTTGACGAATCAAGTAAAAAATAAGCTGATTATGGCATTAGTGCTGGTAACAGTTCTTTATGCCGTGGAATTGGCGCTCTACTTTCTATTTAGCAAAAGAAAAAGACCACCTGAAACGGCTAAGAAATCAACCGTCACTGAATCTTCTCAACTTGCCGATGTCATGCTGGTGAATCAAAGATTTCAAAGAATTGAAGAAGCCGTAGAGGATATTGGAGAACGGATTTCAATAATGGCATTTAACGCACTCCTTGAAGCGACCCGAGCCGGCGAGTCAGGTAAAGGGTTTAAGGTCGTAGCCGAAGAATTGCAAAAGTTGGCTGACCGCTCGGTTCAATCTGCCGGAAATGTGAAAAAGATATTAGAAGAAACTACTGACTTATTATCCCATGCCGACACTACTAAAAGCTAAGGAACTCGTCTTACTTTTACAAGACGGCTTTCAGGCACTAAGCCTTTTCGCACCTGACCAGAACCTAATCGATTCGCTCAAAATCGGATTGAACCATTTGAAAGACTTGGCTATAAATAAAGGCAATAACGACCTTGTCGTTTTAATACAAAAACTCGATGACCTCTTAGGGATAATTACGCCGCATTCAAAGTCGCCGCCATTCAAAGTCGAGAACACCCAGATTATTCTCGAAGCAATACGTATAATTTCTAATCATCTTGAAGGAGCCGCCCTAAAAAGAGGTGTCTCAGCCTCGGATGTCATTATGGTGCTCGATATGCTCTACCAGGAAAAAATTGCCGAAGCAACAACGCCTGACCAAAAGGACCAGATATCCACCATGCCGAACCAGGCAACCTTCGAACAAATTGAACAACCCTGCGAGCAAAACAAAGTGAAGCAAGCTTCCGTTCAAACGCAACCGGAAACCAAAGCATTATCCGAACCAGCCGAAAAGAGCGAAACCGAATCACCGATTGATGCTACTCCTCCTGCTATCGAAGAAAATAACCAAACAACATTAACATCTGAAGCCGAAAAACTTTTTAGTCCGGCTACCGAAGAAATTCAAATACCGCCCCCGATAGAACCGTCCGAAAACCTAAATGAAGAGAGTGAAAGAATCCCGGCAATCAATCAAACATCTCAACCATTAAACGAAAATGAAGTTTTAAGCCAAACCTCATGTTCGCCCCAGGAAACGATAGAATCCAAAGAGAAAATCGAATCTGAGACAACAATAACCAAAGA
>JAOUPE010000005.1 GCA_029880025.1 Caldifarciminota bacterium | reverse complement strand
ATGGCTGGTTCCCATTTCCGGTTTGGCAGTGATGGTTATATATTCTTCTTTTGGTTGCGCCAACAAACCGGCACCGACCGCTATTGGCCCTATTTTTGTGAATCATTTAACTATGGTGAAACCTGGACCGACCCACAAGTAATCTGGCAGAATACACCACCTTATTCTGATATGACCGATGTAAAAGGCTGGTGGGATGCCTATGATTGTGAAGTGGTACGTGATACCCCGGTGGTAGCATTTAAAATGGCAACAGCAAATCTTGATTATGGTGAAATTTGGGTCTATCGCCCGGATTCAGGTATAGCTGGAAACTGGCACTTCAAAGGTAAAAAATTGGTTGGCGGCGACTCGACCGCACCTCAGACTTATGCTCGTTATCCAACAGTCGGAGCCGATGTTAACGGCAACACTTATATCGGTTATCAGGCATTTTTGATTATTCCTAGTGATACGGTGCATGACTGTGGACTATTTGCCCGACCGTCTAATCAAGACACCTGGATTGATATGGGAAGATGCACATTCAATGGGGATGCAATTGAAGAACGACATCTCGAATTTGCCCATAATGTACCAATTATTGGAGATACATGGTTTATCGGCATGATTTACCATAATGCTGAAGATTATCCAATCACTGGAAACTTATATTTTGATTGTTACAACCCGCTCGGAATCGCTGAAACCGAACAAACGAAATTAAAACGATTCGTCGTAACCGCTTTGCCCAATCCTTTCTGTAACTCAGTAAAATTCATTTTCACACCAAATCTCGGAAAAACCAAAATTTCTATCTTCGACATCACTGGTAAGTCAGTCAATGAACTTGAAACCGATAAACCGACAATAACCTGGAATGGCAGAAAAAAAGATGGGAATTTAGCAAATTCCGGAGTCTACTTCTATAATATCTCTTCGGCGAACCTGCAATATCAAGGAAAGGTGATTTTAACGCGCTAAGGGTTTTTAGAAATAAAGCGGACGCATTCTTCATAATATAAAATTGTGCCTATTAGGCACTTCAAAATCGAGGCGAAATTTCGTCTATCCTCCTAATTTTTGAATATTTTATATCTAATTTTGCTATGGGATGGCTTATAACTTAGGGGGTCATCCGCCTGAGGCGGATTGTTTCCTAAATTAGAATTAATGTCTTCTTCTCTTTCCTAATAGAACAATATCGCGCAATGTCTCTTTATTCTTTGCTTTCATCCATTTCCTCTCAAAACTAAACTCTTGAACGATTTGAGCAATTGAGGCAAGCGCGCGCAGATGAAAGTTACGCTCATCCCTTGTTCCGACCAGAACAAATACCGAATGAACTTTTGGTGCCTTCTTTGAGAATAAGATTCCTTGTTTACAACGAGCCAAAAGAATATCAAATTTATGTTCACCATCAATGATTATATGCGGTACTGCAAGGTCTGGATTCAATACGGTTGTGTTTTCTCTTTCTCGATTAATCAGCGATTGGAAAAGGGCATCGGCTTTAATAGCTAACCGGTCGGACATTGATTCGGCAACCAATCGGAAAAACTCTTCAAGACTAATTGCCTGATTAATATCTAAAACTATACTTTCTTCAATTATATGGTCAAACCGGTCTTTTACTATCTCATCCCTTTCCCGAATTATTTCCTTGAGTTCGGTTTCCAAAGAATGGGTAGTAAGTTCTTTTGCCGTGATGCGTTCGATTAGATGAAGCAGTGCATATTCTTGACTGGTTCTTATCCGACCATAGAACCAGTAGATAAAGAGTCCACCGACAATAAATATTGCACTTATCAACAAAGCCTCTCTGCCCATTTCAAACAGTAAAAATCCAAAACCGATTAATCCAATAATTTGTATCCAGGGATATAAAGGTGCACGGAAAATCGGCTGATAATTTTGCAGATGACTTTCGCGCATGATGATGACCGATAAACAAGAAAACATATAAGTTAGGATAAGAACGGTTGAGGCAACTTTTACCAAAATTGTTAACCTTAAGAAAAGCACAACAATCATGAATAAACCAGTAATAAGGATTGCAAAATGGGGTGTCTTAAATCTTTGGTTAACACTGCCGAGAAATTCGGGCAATAAACCATCCCGACCCAAAGCCAGCGGATATCTTGATGCCGACATGATTCCGGCATTAGCGGTCGAAACAAATGCCAGAATCGCTGCAATGCCGAAAAATATTTTACCCCATCCTCCCATAAAAACCGCTGCGCCATCCGAAATCGGGGTAAGGGAATAATCGAGTTTATCCCCACTAAGAACACCGGTAGTCACAAAAACAACTATCATATAAAGAAGGGTCACAATCAAATGGGATAAAATCATTCCTAATGGGATAGTTTTGCCTGGATTCTTCACCTCTTCGGCAAGACTGGCAATCTTTAATAAACCTCCGTAAGATACAAAAACAAATCCGGCTGTAGACAAAATTGCGGAAAATCCTTTGGGAGCAAAGGGTAGAAGGTTTTGAGCTTTAATTGCCGGCAGACCCAGAATGATATAGAGTAATAGTGCGCCAAAAAGTCCTAAGACCAGAACAATTTGTACGGTTCCGGCTTCTTTAATACCAATAAGGTTAATTAGAATAAAAATAAGGCATAATACCACTCCGATTAGACGAATATCAAGATTAATCAGCAAAATAGTGAAAGCAGACATCCCAACCAATGCAAAAGCACTTTTTAAAGACAAAGAAAACCAGGTTATCAACCCATCAACCGTGCCGACTGCTGGTCCCAATGTCCGTGTCACATAAAAGTATGTTCCGCCGGCTTTGGGCATGGCTGAGGCAAGTTCGGCTTGACTTAACATACCAGTAATTGCTAAGAGCCCAGCCAAAAAGTAAGAGATAAATACGGCTGGACCGGCTTGAGCATGAGCCAGTCCTGGCAGAATAAACAGACCAGAACTGATCATTGCACCTGAAGTGATACAGAAAATATCGAATAGATTGAGTTCCTTTTTTAATTTCATGCTTCTAAATGCCTAAAAAGCATTTGAGTTTTTCAGATATTTTTAAAAGCTATCCGGTATAAACCTGCTACTTATTTCTTTTCTTTCTTAAATTTTGCCTCGAATCCTCGTTCGGTAGGAAAATAGTATTTTCGCCCCCTTAGCGATTTGGGAAAATGTTCTTGATTCACTTTGGCTTGCGGATAATCATGAGCATATTTGTATCCTTTGCCGTAACCTAATTTTTTCATCAACCCCGTGACCGGATTCCTTAAATGTATTGGAACCGGTTCGGCAATCGTTTCCAATGCATCCCGTTTTGCCGCTTCATAAGCCTTATAGACCGCATTCGATTTTGGAGCTAAGGCTAAATAAATACAAGCTTGAGCTAAAGCGGTATTGCATTCGGGCATGCCAACAAAATCTACTGCCTCTTTTACTGCATTGGCAACCACTAAAGCCTGGGGGTCAGCATTGCCAATATCCTCGGAGGCAAACCGGACCAGACGCCGGGCAATATAAAGAGGGTCTTCACCGGCTTCAAGCATCCGGGCTAACCAGTATACTGAAGCATCCGGGTCCGAATCACGCAGACATTTATGCAAAGCGGAAATTAGATTATAATGCTCTTCGCCGCTCTTGTCGTAAAGCAGGAATTTTCGCTGTACCACATCTTCAATAATCTCAGAAGTTATGTGTCGTTTATTTTTCGAATCCGTTTCAGTTGACATCACCGCCAGCTCCAAAGTATTTAAAGCCTGTCGAGCATCGCCATCGGCAATTACTGCAATATAATCTAATGCTTTATCATCGACTGATGGATTGAATGGCTTCAGCCCAATTTCTGAATCAAGTGCCCGTTTCAGTATCTTTTTCAAATCATCAGGCGAGAGTTGCTGTAGAACGTAGACTTTAGACCGAGAGAGTAAGGGTGAAATAACTTCAAAGGAAGGATTTTCGGTAGTGGCGCCAATCAGGACGATTCTGCCTGATTCGACGTGAGGAAGAAATGCATCTTGCTGGGCTTTGTTGAAACGATGAATCTCATCGACAAAAAGAATCGTCCGTTTATTGTGAAACTTCCGCTCATATTCGGCTTGCTTGATAACGTTTCTAATATCTGCCACTCCTGAAGTTGCCGCACTGAACGCAACAAAATTGGCTTTGGTAAATTGAGCAAGGAGTAATGCCAATGTCGTCTTTCCCGAGCCGGGCGGTCCCCAGAAAATCATCGAATGTAGTTCCCCTTTTTCAATCATTGTGCGCAAAGGCTTTCCTTTAGCTAAAAGATGGTTCTGCCCTAAAATTTCATTAATATTCTTTGGTCTTAACCGGTCGGCTAATGGCTTGTCGAATATATTTTTATCGGAGAAAAGCTCCATCAATCAATGTTAATCTTGACTTATAAATATGTCAAGACTTAAATGAGGGGAAACACCCAATTCTCCCCGAAGAGAAGAAAGGTTGCCACGAAAACACGAAAGCCACGAAATAATCCTTCGTTCTTTTTCGTTTTTATCAAAATTTCGTGCTTTCGTTGTAAAATCCTTTGGAGGTTATTGAAATACAAAATATGTTTTATCCGCCTTCGGACCCAGAAGCCTTCGGCGGAGGCGCTCCGAAATAGAATTCCTGGATTTTTTCGTAAATCGGACCTTCGGGCCGAAGGGTGCTTTTGAATAACACAATTGAATTTACTGGGAGGTCAGGACTGGTGTAATTATTCTCAAAAATCTTAGACGCATCTTTAATAAAACCCTTTACTCTGCCAATCGTTAAATGGGGATGAAATTTTCTATCTTCTGGTTTAAAACCGATTGTGCCAAGCGCTTGCTCAATTTTTACCTGTAAATCACTAACTTCATTTTTACCTTTATCCATTCCGATCCAAATTACACGCGGTGACCTTTGAGACGGAAAAGCGCCAAGCCCATTTAAATTGGCTTCAAATGGTTTTACCAGCTTTGCCACCGAAGCAAGTTGTTCCTTAACTTCATCTAAAAATTTTTCCGCAACCTCGCCCAGGAACACCAGTGTCAAATGAAGATTTTCATTAGCTACCCAACGTACTGGATAATCTGATTTTTTAAAATCAGCAATAATCTTACTTATCCCGTCCCTCACCCCTTTAGGAATTTCAATAGCAATAAATGACCTCATCATAATTTAAACTCCTGATTCTAAAGTTATTCTTAACAAATCAATTGCAGCCATTGCTGCTTTTTCTTTAATCATTCTTCGGTTACCAGAAAATATTCTCTCTTCGAAGTTGGCACTTCTTTTCATTGCAATACCGAAATAGACAAGTCCGACCGGCTTTTTCGGAGTACCACCACTCGGACCAGCAATACCAGAAATCGAAAGACCGATGTCGGTTTTATAATGTTCCTTAATTCCTTTTGCCATTTCTAATACCGTCTCTTTGCCTACCGCACCAAATTTGTTTAATGTCTCTTGTTTTACCCCGCAGACCAATTTCTTAATTTCATTACTATAAGCAACGACCCCGCCAATAAAATATTCAGAACTACCCGGCACATCTGTGATTCGGTCAGCCACCAATCCGGCAGTGCAGGATTCGGCTGTAGCAATTGTGAGTTTCTTTTTTCTTAAAATTTGCCCAACAACTTCTTCGATGTTCGTCGTATTAAAACCATATACATAAAGTTTTAATCTTGAAACAATCTCTTTTTCGCATGCCACAAGTAGTTTTTTGTCTTTATCGGTCCAGATTCTAATATCAACACCGGTGTGCTGGGGCAGATAAGCAACCTCAACGCCTTTATGGCGGACAAAGTATCGGGATATCTTCTCAAAGATTTCTGATTCGGCAATATTGGTCGTCCGAATTGTCTTGGTCATAACTGGTTTTAAGGAATAAGAACCCTCCAAAAAAGGAATGACCCCTGACACAAAAACCTTTTCCAGCTCAATTGGTACTCCAGGCAAAAGAATTATTGTTTTTGTACCATTCTTTAGAATTAAACCCGGTGCCATACCAACTGGGTTTTCCAGAAGCACTGCGCCCTGCGGAACTAATGCCTGACGGGTCAAAGCCTCAGGCATCTTTTTCTTGATTTTGGCGAAATGTTTTTCAATCTGTTCTAAAAGACTCTCATCTAAGATTAGACGTCGGTTAAAAATTTTAGCGGCAATTGCAGTAGTATTGTCATCCGGGGTCGGTCCAAGACCACCGGCAGTTAATACAAGGTCAGAGCGGCTTATTGCCTCTCCTAAACCAACCATTATCTCTTCCTTCTTATCACCAATTATGGTTATTCGAGTAAGCTGAATGCCCATATCAAAAAGCTTTTGTGCTAAAAAACCGGAATTAGTATCCGCAATCTTGCCGGCAATAATTTCACTGCCAATGATTAGGAGTTCACAAGACAGCATCATTAAATAAATATTATAATTAGAAATCTTAAACACAGATTAGCCAGAATCCCGGCTAGTAAGTCATCGATCATCACCCCAAATCCTTTTGGTAGCTCTTGAGATTTTTTAATCAAAGGTAATTTAACGATATCGAAAAATCGGAATAGTAAGAATCCGACAAGAATAACCACAAGGCGTGGACCAGTAGCATTCGGCAATGGAATCAGGCAGAATGTAATAAGCATGCCAACTAATTCATCAATCGTAATCTTTCGAGCATCCTTACCCCAAATCTTCTCCAAATCGTTGGCCAAATATACACCGATGAAGAAAAATCCAACCGTGGACAGAAAATAAGCAATTGGTAAAGGATTTAATAGAAGAATCAAAGGAATTGTCAAAAGCGAAGCAAAAGTAGCTGGTGCCAATGGTATATAGCCAGTACCCAGAACACTTCCAACCACAATTTCTATTACAGAAACCATTTTAGACATCGAAACAAGAATCTTTTAGATGAAAACAGTTTTTCTCATCTACCCCTTGTTAATTTTTAAAGAATAACTTTAGGCTCTTCGGCGCCGGCTAGGCATCAACTCTTCCCATTGAGCAACAAGTTGGGCGACAATAAAGATTGAGGCATACGTACCAAGCAGGATACCAAAAGTGAGCATCATTGCAAAATCCTGAATTGCTGGTGCGCCCAGTAGCCACAAACAAATCGCAACTAAGATAACACTCGAAGTTATTATGGTTCGCGAGAGTGTCTTGTTAATTGCTTGGTTGACTACATCCCGATAGCGTTCCTTGTGCATCTTCCTTACATCTTCCCGGATACGGTCTGAGACCACAATTGTATCGTTAACCGCATAACCGATAATGGTCAGGAGCGCAGCAAGAATTGGCATTGTGAATTCTCGGCTAAAAAGTACTAAAATTCCTAAGCAAATAAGAACATTGTGAAATAAGGCAAAAATTGATGCAACACCATAACGAAAGTCAAAACGAATAGTGATATAAATGAGGATTAAGATTAAACCGACAATTACCGCCAGAATCGCTTTGCCGCGCAACTCACGACCAATGCGCGGACCTACTGTCTCTTCATTATAGCCAACCACTGGGTTATCCGGAAAATTCTCATCAAGAATCACCAAGACCTGTTTGGCAAAATCTTCACTACTGCCAGCCTCTACCCGAATTAAAAACTCATTGCTACCACCAAAGGATTGGATTGAGGCATCGGCCTGGCCAATTTTACTCAAGGCACTGCGTAACGCTTCGGTTTTTACAGGGTAGGTAAACTTAACCTGAAGTTGGGTCCCGCCGGTAAAGTCGACACCGAATTTTATCCCCTTAACCGATATTATAATGAGACTGAGAATCATAAGGATGCCGCTTATTGTATATGAATAACGACGCAGACCGATAAAACTAATATTCACATTAGTTAAAAGTCTCATCCAATCCTCAACTTTTTAATATCAAATTGGGCCAAAGCAAAATCATAAACCGCCCGAGTAAGATAGACCGCGGTGAAGATATTTATAATAAGTCCGATTATTAGAGTAGTAGCAAATCCTTTTATACTCCCAGAACCCCAGATATAAAGTGGTATGACGGCAACGATGGTCGTGATATTTGAATCCATAATTGTTACAAATGCTCGCTTATAACCATTTTCAATTGCTGCCCGGATTGTTTTATTCCAGCGCAATTCCTCTCGAATCCTTTCAAAAATCAGAACATTGGCATCAACCGACATACCGATTGTGAGAGCAATCCCGGCCAATCCACCCAAGGTCAGCGTTGCCCGAATTCCTGCCAGCACTGCAACCAAAAAGAAAATATTGAAGAATAATCCAATATCGGCGACAATTCCGGACAAGCTGTAAACCATTATCATTATTATAAAAACAATGACCGACCCGAGTATACTTGCCTGGACTCCTTTACGAATCGAATCATGCCCAAGTGAAGGACCAACCGAACGTTCCTCAACAACCATAACTGGTGCCGGAAGCGAACCTGAACGTAAAAGAATTGTCAAATCTTTTGCTTTATCTGGATTGACATCACCGGTTGTAATCATTGCCTCACCACCTGGTATTCGCTCACGAACCACTGGTGCCGAACGTACAATCCGGTCTAAGATAATCGCCAGCCGCTTGCCAACATTTCTTCCGGTTACCGAAGCAAATTTAGCTGCGTCTTTTCGCGCCAACTTAAGCGAGACGATCCAGGTGCTAGCAAGATTCGGGTCATTTCCACTATAAGGGCTAGGGTTGGCATCACTGATTGACGAACCGGTCAGCTCGGCTTCCTTTTTCACCAAATAGAGCCGTCGGACGGTTCGACCTTCAAAAGACTCGGCGGGTCCGAATAAGAATTCATAATCTGGCGGCACTAAAGTATCGGCTCCTGCCAGCATTTTCTGAAATGCCGGGTAATCAGTTTCCTCAACTCCGTAATCAATTTTTTGCACCGTGATAATATAATCTAAAAACTGTCCTTGCTCTTTAAGCATAGTATCTTCATTGGCGACTCTTCGATAATGGTCGTCAATCCTTTTTAAAAGATCATAAGTCTGTCTTTCTTCTTGGACCAGCCTAAACTCCAAAAGCGCAGTCTGACCAATTAGAGTCTTTGCCCGCTGCCTATCGACACCGGGCAGTTGGATTAAAACACGGTCCTGCCCTGACTTCTGGATAATCGGTTCAAAAACACCAAATTGGTCAATACGGTTCCTAATTACTTCTAAGGCTCGATCTCCAGCATCCCTTGCTTCTTCTTTAGAGAGCTTAGTTTTATCAACTTCTAGAGTTAAATGCATACCACCCACTAGATCCAATCCCAGGTGTAGTGCTTTTTTATGGATTTTAACCTTCTCATGGTCCGATTCCGCAAGCTCGATACCAATCCTTAAACTATCATCTTTGGTCAACGCCTGGCTTAATCGTTTTTTTAGTCCCTCCTCTTTTGCTGGAATTTGTTTATATAGCTGGTAAGTCGGATAAAGGGAATAAAGGCCAAGGATGACGGCGACGATTATGATTACTATTTTTATTCTAACCTGTCTCATAAGTTATGCTCAATAATTCTTTTCATTTCGGCAACTGCATCTTTGAGCCCGACGAAAACAGCACGGGCAATGATGGCAAAACCGATACTAAATCCTGTTATCTCTTTAATACTTAAAATATCAATAATATTTTTATAGTCAAGACCGTGTCCGGCATGAACGATTAAACCTTCAGCCGAAGCAAATTGGGCAACCGAAACGATTTCTTCTAAGATTCGACTACCTGCCTGAGGCAGGTCTGAAATGTGCTTCAAGCACTCGGTGTTAATCTCTATTTGGTCCGCCCTAAGCTTTAGCGCACTCTCGACCTGTTTCTTATCGGCTTCGATGAACACGCTTAACATAATTCTGGCTTGCTTAATTTTCTTGGCTAAAGGATTGATTTTCTTTAGGTTCTTTGTTAAATCCAATCCTCCAAGAGTAGTTATCTCTTCGGGTTTTTCCGGCACCAATGTAACCATCGCTGGTTTTATTTGAACCGCGATTTCAGCCATTTCTTTAGTTGCTGCCATTTCAATATTTAAATCGGTCTTTATTGTTTCTTTAAGCAAAAAAACGTCGCGTTCGTGAATATGTCTACGGTCACTACGCAAATGAACCGTGATACCATCAGCACCGCCCAGCTCTGCCAACACTGCAGCTTGGACCGGGTCCGGGAATAATTCTCTTCTCGCTTCCCTCAAAGTCGCAATATGGTCAATATTGACCGATAATTTGCGCACAATAGTAGAATCTAACATGTTAAACATGCACTTTACCAAAAAATTCCCTAAAGTCAAGAAAATATTGTTGACAGGCAGGATTTTAGTGATAGGATTGCGTTTTAGAATGGCTGTTTCTATAATTAATTTTCGATATACTAAAAATCGAAAGATTTTGAAATTTACTTTTTGCGTTATGATTCTCCTGATTTTTAGCTTAACCCAAGGCGATGATATCCTGCCAACCATTCAGGACACAATTATAATTTCGGAATGGTTAACGATTGGTCCTTTTTCCAGTGGGGCACGGGAACCTGGCATCGCCTATCTGCCTGATAGTGAAAACTTTACACCCTATGAAGATTTAAAACATCGGGATATCCTGACTCAGGACGGTGAACTGACCTGGCGCATGGTAAAATCAGAAAAAGGTAAGGTGAGAGTAAAGTGTGACAGTGTTAACCAGGAATTCATTCAGGACATTTATGGCGGTGTTGGGTTACTCGGGGTTAGCTTTGCCTACGGAGAATTTGAAAACCAGGGCGAGAAGCGGGCATTAGTGATAGCCGAAGGGTGTAATTTTCGATTAAACGATAAGGGATTTATCGGCGATCCATATTCAGCTGGTTATATTAGAATTCTGGTGCTTTTAAAAGACGGCAAAAATCGGGTTTTAGTCAGTGTCAGTGGTTTCGGCGACAAAGAATTTACATTTAAAATCATTCCGGCACCCAATCCAGTTATAGCAATTTATAAAGATGCAACCGTACCGGATATAATTTACGGTGAAGAAATAAATTCATGGGTAGGACTACCCGTCCTCAATACTACGCCAAACACAATAGAGAAAGCCAAAATCATCCTTGGTGATAACAAATTAATACAATTAACTGAAATGAATATTGGAAGAATTGCCCCATTTTGCGGCAAAAAAGTTCCAGTATTGTTAAAAGTAATCTCATCTATAAAAGAATCTATTCCTGTAGACACGGTTTTGGTGCCGGTGAAAGTAAGTTTTAAAGATAATATTGATTCTGGATATGTAAAATTACGCTTGCGTAAACCTAATCAAACCAGAAAAGAAACTTTCATTTCCGCCATTGATAGTTCGGTTCAGTATTATGCGGTACTACCACCTAACAATAGTCAACCATCGAATGTCACCGGTCACAAGTATGCTTTAATATTAACTCTCCATGGAGCAGGGGTTGAAGCGGTCAGGCAGGTTGATAGTTATTCACCCAAAGATTGGGCTTTTGTTATAGCGCCAACCAACCGAAGACCATTTGGTTTTGACTGGCAGGATTGGGGCAGGCTTGATGCAATAGAAGTCTTAGAAATCGTTAAAAAGAAATATCCGATTGATGAAAATCGAATATATCTGGCTGGTCACTCGATGGGTGGTCATGGAACCTGGCATATTGGTTTGACCCATTCTGACTTATTTGCTTCAATTGCACCTAGTGCAGGTTGGACTTCCCATCAGATATACGTTCCCTGGTCATTACAGAAAAGTCTTTTCTTTGGTCAACCTGACCAGTTGGCAATAAGAGATAAAGTATTAAGAGAAGATAATCCTTTGGTATTCTTGGAAAACGCCCGGAATCTGCCAATTTATATTTTACAGGGCGGTGACGATGATAATGTGCCAGCGATTCATGCCCGATTATTTACTAAGTATCTTGAATCCGAAGCTAAGTTTAGAAAAGCCGAATTTATCTATAAAGAGGTACCAGGCATGAGACATTGGTGGGATAATGACACATTACCTGGAGCAGCATGCGTTGACAATCCTGAATTGATGGAATTCCTTAAAAAACACACCAGAAATCCTTATCCGCTAAATCTTCATTTTAAGACCACTGATTTGGGTCAGAATAACAAACATTACTGGGTAATAATTGACCAGCTTGAAAAATTATATGAGGATGCAATAATTGATGCCAAAGTTGAAGACAGCACAATTATGATTCAGACCAATAATATTCACCAATTTACCCTTGACTTGAATGAAAATTTTATTCCTAAAGCAAAAATTCAAATACTTGTTAATAATCAAAAAATAACCTGCGATGCACGCTCAACGCCTTACACCCTAAGCTTTAGGCAGGAAACTCCAGGTGTTTGGCGTTTAGCGTCTGGTAGCCGCAGGTTTCAACCTGCGAAAGAAGGCAACCTAAAGGTTACCGCTACCTATGGTCCAATCAAGCAAGCGTATTTTTCTCCCTTCGTTCTGGTCTATGGCACAAAAGGTGACTCAGTGATGACTGATTTACTCTTACATCAAACCCGAATTCAGGCATTAACTTGGTGGATAAGAGCTAATGGACTGGTTGATGTTTTACCGGATACCGAAGTTACTCGGGCAATAACTGATAAATATAATCTGATTCTTTTCGGTAATGCCCAAACCAATGCTATAACTGCAAGAATCCAAAATAAGCTGCCGATAAAGATAACAGATGGCTTTGTCACTTTGTCCGCTTCCGGGGTCGAGGGTAAAGCGTCAGGCATAATGCATATTGATGGTGATTTGGGAGTTGTCTTTGTTTATCCCAATCCGTTAAATTCTAAAAAGTTAACTCTTGTCTATGAAGGCACTACAGAAAAAGGGCAGAGATTGTCTAACCGCTTTAGCACGCTTTACTCTGGTGCTGGATTACCCGATTTTCTTATCTTGGGTGAAGAAGTAAAGCAGAAAGGCTGGGGTGGGGTTAAGGCAGGTGGTTTCTTCTCCACAAAATGGGAGATTGAATCCGATTTGATGTTTTGGCAGTGACCATCTATAGCAGAGAGACAAACTTCACAAAGGGGCAAAGCCCTTTTGAATCGCCTAAAGAATTTATCACTGAAGAGCACCGAAGGGACAGAAGAACACCGAATTTACTTGAGGCTTTTCCCTGGTTTTTCAGTGTTTTCAGTCCTTTCGAAGTGTTCGGTGTTGAATCATTTTTCTAATTCTGCCTTTGACCTCGGAGTTTTCTGTGTCCTCCTATTCGCCTGCTCGATTAATCTTTTGCCGGGAATGGATACAATTAAAAAGATGTAACTACATACTTATTAATTATAGGCTTGGTCCAAAGTCTTTTTTGAATGCCTCACATAACTTTGCGCCCCAATTATCAAGCGCCGCGAGTTTGCCGATGAAGAATCTGAGCACCGGCGGTTCTTCGATAAATTTTAATCCCTTAATTAAATCGCGGTGCTTGGACAGCCAATGTATTCTATCGATGGCGTATTCAATTTGAGAGATTGTGTAGACTCTTCTTGGTACGGCGATTCTGGTCAGCTCTAAATCAGCAAAGACTTCAGAACCATCTTTGGCACGTTCCGTCGAGATGGTTCCTCGTTCCATTGACCTGACTCCGGATGCGATATACAATGCAGCGGTCAATGCACCAGCAATATATTCCTCTTTTGGAATATGGGGTGCAAATTTACGCGCATCGATATGGCAGGCTAATCCACCTGGCGGTGTAACGACCGGAATCCCGATTTCGTCTAATCGGTTAACAAAATATTTAACCTGCTCGATCGCTGACCCAGCAACCTCAAGGTCGACCATCTCTCTCATTCCTACTGCCATCATCCCGACTTCTCTTTGTGACATGCCGCCATAAGTGTAGAAACCTTCATAAACCGGTAACCAGTCTTTTATCTTGTCAAAGAGGTCTTTTCGGTTAGTTGCCAGACAACCACCCCGGACACTTGTGTTTTTTCTTCCGCTCATATAAAATAGGTCAACAATGCTACACATTTCTTTCACGATTTCAGCAACCGTCTTATTCTCGTATCCTTTTTCTCTCTGCTTTATCAGGTATGCATTTTCGCATATTAAACTGCCGTCCAATACCGTAAGCAAGCCATTATCCTTAGCTATCTTCATTATCTCCTTGTAATTTGCCATAGAAAAGGGCTGACCGCCCAGTAAGTTAGCAGTCGCTTCCATTCGGACAAAGGCAATTTTATCCTTTCCATATTTCTTAATACAGTCTTTAAGCTTTTGCGGGTCCATACTGCCTTTGAATGGATGGGTGCTTTTTGTGTTAAGGGCTTCGTCAATATAAATCTCCAAACATTCAGCACCGGGCAACTCGATATGGACTTTGGTAGTAGTGAAATGGTAATTGGTGGGGACAACATCACCGGATTTGATAAATACCTTGGCGATGAGGTGTTCGGCAGCCCGGCCCTGGTGCACGTTCATCACGTATTGATATCCTAAAATATCTTTAACGGCATCGGCAAATTCGTAAAAGGTCATACTGCCGGCATAGGCATCATCGGTTGTGATAAAACCTGCTATCTGTTTATCACTCATCGCATTTGTGCCACTATCGGTTAGCATATCAAGGAATATGTCTTTGGTTTTAAGCTGGAATGTATTATACCCGGCTTCCTCAATTGCTTTGAGTCTTCTTTCCGCCGGTGCCAGGTTTATCTTTTGAACCATTCGAGCCTTGTGAGTTTCAACCGGTATTTCTTTTCCATTTGCTAACTTAATATTCATCTTTTACCTCCTTGAATCAGTTGTTAGAAATTTGTTATTAGTTGTTTGCCTATCAAATAATCTCTCAAGGCAAATATTCGTAAGGCATTCTGTCATTTCTTTATTTTGGTTATAGGTGATTTCAAACAGGGTTAGTCTATGAACTAAAAACCAACAACCAAAAACTTTCTTCTTTTCCACCGCCCATTGTAATTATCTTTTACTCACCTGTCAAGAGAATGGTCGGGTGTAGAGAATTTTACAATTTTTCCTTGACAAATTCTTTATTCTCTCTATAATTTGAAAGAGACCCCAGTCTTAGAAAAATCGCGAATAAAAGGAGACTGGGGCAATAATTTAATGGTTGATTCAGGAGCAGTTGTAAAAATAATAATTCCCATAATTTTGGCTATAAGAAAGGAGGTATAATGAACCTCTTTAATATTTTAAAATGCTTTAACCCAAAAGCATCAATCATAGTAATCTTGCTGCTATCTACTACATCAGCTATTTTTGCCGCAACGATCTTTGGTGAGAACTTTAATAGCGCTTGGTCAACCACAAGCCCTCCGACTGGTTGGAGAATTTTTTATACAGGCACCCCTTCGACCAATGATTGGCACCGAAAGGATTTGAATCAACCGCCCTGGACAGCTAATGCAACTCCCTATGCCTGCCTAATTGGAGATCAAATAACCGGCGATGCACCAGACTCATTGATTTCACCAGTCATTAGCTGCGCAGACTATTATGATATCGCTCTTCGCTGCTCAACTTACTTCACTCACCTAATTGGTGCCTATCGGGCAAGCCTTTTGGGTTCAACTAATGGCGGTGCAACCTGGGATTATGAAATTAGTAATTATTTTGGTCAAACCGTTCCACCACGGCTTGAAATTTTTGATTTGTCTTGGGCGACAAATCAGCCACTTGTCCGTTTTGCCTGGGTATTTGAAGGTAATCAGGCTGGTCTTGGTCAATGGAGTATTGACAACATGTCGGTTACCGGATTTACAATTCATGATACTGATGTTGCCACAGTAAGAATTGACCTTCCGAGACGATTTGAACTACCAACCACAATCGCACCAAGGGCGAAATTTATGAATATCGGTGACAGCAACTTGGTTAACGTTTCGGTGACATGCTTAATAATTACTCTGCCCGATTCAATTACTGATTACAGTGTTACAAATTTAATTCCTGTTATCAATTCAGGAGACTCGATAGTTCATGCCTTTAATCCAGGTTGGGACGCACGTGCCGGTAGCTATCTGGCTTATTTCTGGTGTGATGTTTCGGGTGACGGAGACCGCACCAATGATACATTAACCAGAATTGTGACGATTGGCTGGAAAGATGAGCTTGGCTATGATGATGGTTACCCGGTTGGGGATTCGAGCTGGATATGGGAACGATATGGTTGGGGTGTAAAGTTTACTTCAGATTTCCAGCCAGCATTAGTTGAAAGCGCAAAGTTTCATTTTTCATTACCCCTGGACACTTTATCCACTAAATTTCGATTACGGATTTGTGATGATGATGGACCAGCCGGAGGTCCAGGAACACCACTTTACGAATCCGGGATTTTAACCGCAGTCCCTGGCTGGAATTCGATTGACCTTTCGTTAGATTCAATTGCAATTTGGGATAGTAGTTTTTATCTGTTTTTCATACAGGTTGAAGGCAAACCACTTTCGCCTTCGCTTTCAACTGATACACGACGAGATACCAGTGTTATTTACTGGGCTTGTTATGATACAAGTTATGCCCGATTTGAACCTGCCGGTGATTTCATGATTCGTTGTGTTTTAAACTATCAATTCGAAATGCCAAGACCCAATTCAGATGATTTCCGAACCGTATTTATCGGAAGTCCGGAAGAAAATTTAGTTGTCAGACCACCCAATCGAATTTTCACCCCAAAAGCACGGGTTGAGAACTGGGGGGATTTGCCGCGAATCAACGTGCCGGTTGTTTGTAGTATCATATCGATAGCAAGCCCAACTACCTCTCCTTATACAAGTACCAGGATTGTGGATTTGAACCCAAGTGCTGATACGATTGTAATTTTTGACCCTTGGGCTCCTGGTTTCCGAGGTCAGGGTAGAATAACAGTCAGAACTTTGCTCCCGGGTGATTTGGACCCAACCAATGATGTTAAGGAAGAAACACTTTATGTTCACCGCTCCAATTTTATTGGCATGGATGTCTCTGTATATGATTACCGATGGATTGATTCTGATACTACAGGTGGACCAACCTTTTCTTGGATCGATGCAAATCCACCTTATATCTGGAACCCACTCCTTACTGGTGATAACCAAGCTCGGTGGATTCCGCTTGATTCATCAGTCGGTTTTCCATTTAGATTTTACGACACAACCTACCTAGGAATATGGGTTTCGGATAATGGCTGGATTAGAATCGGACCGGATACTGGTATTGCACCGCCGGGTTATCCTGACAACACTTCGATTCCGGATTCATTACCGCCCAATAATACGATATATGCCTTCTGGGACGATTTAGTTTATGGACCAGATGTTGGTGGTGGTGGAATATATTTCAAGAAAGTAGGAGACCCACCCAATCGAAAGTTTATCATAATCTACGACAATGTCCGTCGTAAGGGCGCAGAAAATTCCGACCCAATAAGTTTTGAAGTACTCCTTCATGAGAACGGTATAATTACTCTGCAATATAATGACGTTTTCTGCAGCGACGCCCGTTATAGTTATGGTCGAAGCGCAACCATTGGAATTGAAGATACAACCAGCACCTTAGGGTTGCAGTATCTTTACGGCGAAGGCGCGGTTAGTGGCTCTTATCCTGGCAATAAATTGAATGCTGGAAGAGTGATAAAAATATATCCCTACAAAAAAGATGTTTCGGTTTTCAGAAAAGTCGCACCCAAAAAATACAGTCTGCCCGGAATTGTGACACCAGAGTTTCGACTCATAAACTATGGCACGGCGACTATTAATGAGCCGTTCTGGACTTATTTATGGATTGGTTTTACTTATTATAAATCGGTGCAGACCAACCTGACCTTAGAACCCGGGGATAGCATTACTATAACATTTCAGGACACATCCTTAGATCTGGGAAGATATACGTTAAAATGCACGACCGCACTTCCTGGCGACCAGATTGGTGAAAACGATCTGATTACTGACTCGATTTATGTGCAGAGCTGGGCACAAATGGAGGATATTCCTTTAGGTCTTAGTCGGAAAAAAGTAAAAAGCGGTGCACTTACTTTCGATTATGACCGGGGAGATGCAATTTATGCGCTTAAGGGAGGCAACGACCTTGAATTTTTCCGTTATAAGTTAGCAACTGAAAAATGGGAATCATTACCACCACTTCCTGATTCTAATACCCAGACTGGCAAGAAGAAGAAGGCTAAAGCCGGCACTTCGATATGCTACGGCAATCGTAACATATTTGCCATAAAAGGCGGCAATACTCAGGAATTCTATTCCTACAATATCCTGTTAAACACTTGGACAGAACGTTGCACGATTCCGCAGTATATTCGACTGCCGGGCGAGACCAGAGTATTAAGAAAACCTAAATATGGGGCAGCGCTTGCTTTTGCGCCAATTAGCGGTCGAGTCTATCTACTTTCTGGAAATCGTAGCCGACAGTTCTTAACCTATAATCCAGTAAACGATTCCTGGAGTCTACTTGATGATATTCCCCCAGGTTACCCATCTAAAAAAGTTAAAGCCGGTGGCGCTTTAACTGCGGCAGGCGATACGATTTTTGCGATAAAAGGTGCCAATTCCGATGAGTTTTATGCCTATATTGTGTCATCCGATAGCTGGCGTGTATTGAGTAGATTACCGATTGGCTACCGCAATAAAAAAATAAGAGCCGGTGGCTGTCTGACCTATTATCAAGGCAGAGTCTATTGTCTGAAAGGCGGCAACACCAACGAAATGTGGATATACTACCAGACCCGTGACTCCTGGGTTATGGGCACACCTATTCCATTAGGTCTCAAACACAAAAAAGTAAAAAGAGGGGCAGCGTTTGTTACTGCCGATAGTCTCCTTTTTGCCTTAAAGGGTGGTAACAAGCAAGAATTTTGGGTATATGGACCAGAACTCGATACGATCTCCTCATATTCTTCGGTCGAGATTTCGGATGGGGCAACTGGTAATCTTAGTAAAAAGAAAATCAGTTTCGGTTTATGGATAAAACCAAACCCAGCACGAAATCATATACGACTTGAATACGGCATCACCCGTCAAACCAGGATTAGACTCGAAATCTATAATGTCTTAGGAGAACGCGTGAGAACCTTAGTTAACGAAGAGAAACCGATTGGCGAATATGTCATAAGCTGGGACCGAAAAGCCGAAAATGGAAAAGTTCTACCGGCTGGAATTTATATCGCCAAGCTATCACAAGCCAACCAGATTAAAAAGATTAAATTGATAATAGCCAAATAAGGTCTTCGATTTAAATCTCGTAAAGCCCTCAATAAAGTTAATTGAGGGCTTTTTCTTTATCTAAAAAATCACAGCGCGATTACACCAAAGGACATCCTTTTCCCGAAAAATTTAACAGTTTTTAAGTTAATTAATTTTCTTAATAATTACCAGTCGGCGAACGATATTGGTTCCGGGCAGGGCAATTTCATGGAAAGTTGGCGGGAATTGAAATTTGGCTAAAACATTTTTTGCCTCTAAGATTTCGTCCGCTGCGGTCTGAGCTTTGTAAAAAATAATCTTGCCTGATTTATTTAAGAGCGGCAATGCAACCGGGACGAGTTTTTTAATTTTCCCTAAAAGTCGAATTACCACGACATCGCATTTAACATCCGTGATATTTTCGGCTCGTTCCGGCAAAATCTTTATTTTCTCAAGATTAAGTTCCTCAGCTACTAAACTTAAAAACGCGGCTTTCTTTCGTATCGACTCAATTAGATATAGAGTAATATCGTCGCGCATAATCTTTATTGGAATTCCGGGCAAACCAGCTCCTGAACCCAAATCACAAACAGTGCTGTTTTCGGGCAGATAATTTAATACTAATAACGAATCGATAAAATGATAAGAAATAAGTCTTGCCGTATCTTTTCGTGATACCAAATTTATTTTCTGATTCCATTCTAAAAGCAGTTCGTGGTATTTCTGAAACTTAGTTGTTTGTTCAGAAGTGGGTTGAAATCCTAACTCCGAAACTTGTTTGGTGAAAGCACACCAGAGGGACGAATTTTCCGAAGATTCTCTCTTTCTGGTTTCTCTTTGGTTCAGTTTTATTATTCTTGGTCTTTAATGTAGACGTTGGTTTCTAAAAATTGATGATATTCGGTCCACTTTACCCCTTTATTTTTCTCGGTCGCCTCCTGAAACATCATTGCTCGGGCATCAATATAGTCTAACATGTGAAGCAAAAATGCTTCAACAAACTTCGGTGTTTTGGGTGAACCGAATTCAAGATGTCCATGATGAGTTAGAATCATATGAAGTAAAACTCTTCTAAGTTCAGCCGGAAACCCTTTGATTTCATCAATCTGGGTGCTGACCATTTCATAGCCCTGCACGATATGCCCTAATAACCTGCCTTCCAAGGTATGGTCAATCACTTTGTCATAGACATACTCTTTAACCTTTCCGACATCATGCAGAATAATCCCGGTGACGAGCAGGGGATAGTCAATTTTCGGATAAACTTTTGCCATCGTTTTTGACAGCCTGAGCATAAAAACCGTGTGTTCTAATAAGCCACCCAGATAGGCGTGATGCACTCTGGCTGCGCCCGGAGCCAATTTAAATTGCTCAACAAATTCCTTATCCTCTAAGAAACGGTTCACTAACTTTGAAAGAAATGGATTTGTTATCTGAATAAGATACTCTTTTAATTCGGCGAATAGTTCCTCACGATTGTATTGACTTTTGGGGATAAAATCATCTTTAGCTATTTGGTCATAGGGAATAATGGTTAAGTCCGAGACTGCGATTTCGATTGACCCGCTGTATTCTCTAACCGAACCAGAAATCTTTAAAAATTGACCGGGTATTGCCTGAAGGGATAAGGTCTTGGCATTATCCCAAACTTTGCCTGAAATCGAACCGGTCCTATCCGATAATTCTAAGACTAAAAAAGAACCGCCGCCCTTCCTATCTCTGATTTCCCGATTAGCTAAATAGAATATATCCTGAACCAATTGCCCGGCTTTTAAATCACTGACATACTGTTTTTTCATTGAGAAATATTACAAAGCGAAAGATAAGGTGAACCGGTGGACTCGACCAAGGTCTAACATCGGCGTGAAGCCATAATCTAACTGATATTGTAGTACTCTAACGCCTAAACCAAAACTCAAACCGGCTAAAATATCCGAACCGGTTCCGGTCTTCAAATCCGAACCTAAAGAATAATAGCCCGCCCGTACCGCTAAATATTGATTAGCCCAGGCTTCCGCACCGAGCCGAAAACTAAAAGAACTGCTCAATGACTTGACCAAATCTAAATTGAGATTTAGATTTTCGCCACGCGCATAGTTGAGACCAGCCCCAAAATCCAAAGGCAATTTATCTCTTTCCGAACGGTACGGTTTGAAGACAGCTCCTATATTCCTTACCGCTACGCCAAGATGCAGACCCTCGACTGGTAATAAGAAACTACCGCCCAGATTAAGTCCTGCGCCCACCGCGAAAAAAGTATCAATCTTGTTATAGAGCCCTTTAACTCCTAAACCGACCGCTATCGGCTCGGTAAAAAGCAAACCAAGCGCAACATCGAAATTCGCATAAGAGACACTAAACGTGCCTTCTTCATTTCCTGATATATCGGTCTTTTTCATTGAGCCACTATTCAAATAGGTCAACCCAAAACCAAAACCTTTGTCCGCCATTGGTCTTGAATAACTCAGTGCGCCCAATTGCACACCGGCAACATAATTCATATAGCTTACACCAAATTGTGGACCTTCGATATCGACTAAACCAGCCGGATTAAAATAGAAACCAAATGCATCATCTGCCAGACCAAGTGCTGCACAGCCCATTGCGGCTTGTCGAGCGGGCAGCGTAATTTTTAATAAATCGAAACCGTTGGTGCCAACATTTGGGTCACTACTAATTAAACTTATTATTAGGAAAATATTAACCATACTCAGACAGTTTAATAAAAGTCTCAACCGTGTCAAGCACTATCAATAAGCCAGAAGAATCTTGATTACTGCGATTCCGTTAAGATTCCAACCCCGTAATCAAGAGATACGGATTTTTTGCCCATTCTTAATATTACACAATTCCCTTTAATCGCATTGCGCCAAAAATGGAAATAACTTTATCTTTTAACTTCAATAACACGACTTGTTCCAGACCCTCTTTGTGCCAGCGTTTAACTAATGCACTTAAAGCCTGAGCTAACTTTTCCGGGTCTTTGTCA
>JAOUPE010000073.1 GCA_029880025.1 Caldifarciminota bacterium | reverse complement strand
ATGACCGGGTCGAGCTAAATCCTGGGGACGAGTTTTTGAGTTATACAAAACTTTAATCGTTTGGGCTCGGTCATAGGCAGAACTACCAGTAGTGGTTCCACTTACCGCGTCGACCGAAATAGTGAATGGTGTGCCTAATTTGGCAGTATTGATATTTACCATTGAAGGCAGTCCGAGCTCATCTAATCTTTTACCGGTCATTGGAACACAGATTAAGCCGCGTCCGTATTTTGCCATGAAGTTAATCTTTTGAGGTGTGATGGCAGTTGCGGCACAGATGAAATCACCTTCATTTTCCCGGTCTTCATCATCGACCACTATTACCATTTTGCCCTTTTTTATATCCTTTATCGCTTCTTCAATCAGCGCGAAGGTTTTGCTTAGGCGAGCAGTTTTTCGTACCATTCCCGATAAAATCTTTGATATTCTTTACGTTTTCTAATCTTTTGCCACCACGCTGGATTATTCTGATACCAGGCGATGGTTTGGCGGATTCCGGTTTTAAAATCGGTGGCGGGTTTCCAGCCCAATAGTTTTTTTGCTTTATCGGTTGAAGAGATCAGACGTTCAACATGGGCTGGTCGGTCTTTAATATGTCGGATTAAAGATTTTGGTTTATTAAAATATTTTAGTATCAAATCAGCAATTTCTAAAACAGCAACTTCCGAACCAGAGCCAAGGTTTATCACCTCACCTTTAACTTTATTGATATCGACTTCTAAGATTTTTTTGATTGCTTCACAACAATCCTTGACATAGAGCCAATCCCGGGTATTCTGCCCAGAACCGTAAACAAAAAGTGGTTTATCCTCAAGCGCATTGGTGGTAAAAAATGGTATCAGTTTCTCGGGATACTGATTGGGTCCGTAATTATTGAACGGACGAATAATCACTAAAGGTAAATTGTAGGTCTTATAATAGGAATGGACAAGTCGGTCAGCTCCGGCTTTGGTTGCCGCATACGGGCTTTGGGGAGCGATTGGGTGGTCTTCAGCCATTGGTACGGTTTGGGCACTACCGTAGACCTCGCTGGTTGAGATATGAATGAATCGGTCACAGGGGTTCATACGAAATTCCTCTAACAAAACATAAGTTCCGACAAAATCGGTTCGGACAAAAGGGTCGATATTGACGACCGAACGGTCAATGTGGGTCTCAGCCGCAAAGTGGACAATCTTATCTACTTTTTTTATTGCTTGGTAAACATTCTTCCTCAATGCAATATCACCTTTGACAAAAATGAACCTTGGGTCGTGTCTAATTTTTTCGGAGAAATTATCAAGGTTTCCAGCATAGGTTAATTTATCCAAAACAATCACTTCGTATTTTCGGTCGGATAAAAGCGTTTTGACGAAATTGGAGCCGATGAAACCAGCCCCGCCTGTGACTAATACTCGCACCATTTTATTTATCCGTCGATTGGTTTTCGCCAATTATAAGGAATACTCGGGTCATAGGGGTCGATTCGATATTCATCAGGCTTGTCATAGTTATATAATTCACTCGGGCAATTAATCAGATAAGCTGGTTCAGCCCCAATTCCTTTCATGCCGTGAACAACTAAGGGTGGAATCACGATAAGCATTGGGTTTAACTCTCCGATAAAAAATTCATTAATTGTCCCAAAGGTCTTAGAATCCTGGCGCTGGTCATAAAGCACAACTTTTGCCATACCTTTAATTACGGTAAAATGGTCGGTTTGTATCTTATGGAAATGCCAGCCTTTAACCACACCTGGGTAGACGACCGAGAGATAGGTCTGACCAAACTTTTTAAAGAAAGGGTCATCCGCCCGCAAAATTTCTAAAACAAATCCTCTTTCATCGGGAATTTGTCTTAATTTTTTTAATTGAACACCGTCAATCAATTGGCTTTAGTTTAATAAAAATAAGGACAAAGTCAATATCCTTGGGTATAAACAAAAACGGGGGCGAGAATCGCCCCCGTTGAACTTTGGTATTTAATTATTCCATTTCGCCTAAGATGACGAATTCGACTCTTCGGTTGAGTGCTCGTCCTTCTAAAGTTTCGTTTGAGGCAATCGGTTTACTTTCACCATAACCAACCGCTTTGAGTCGCTTGATTTCTATTCCATGGGTCTTGACTAAGTATTGAACCACCGAATAGGCTCTTTTATCGGAAAGAGTTTGGTTATACGAATCCGAACCCTGGTAATCGGTATGGCCTTGAATTTCAACCATAATTTTGGGATTGTCTTTGAGAATCTTTGCTGCATCATCGAGAACCGGATAAGATTCTGGGCGAATCGTTGCTTTATCAAAGTCGAAATAGACTCCTTTAAGAGTTATAACCATACCTTTCTGAATCAGGTCGAAGTTCTTTTCGGTTATTTTGTCTTTTTCTAAGATTACAACCGCAGTCTGGGTGATATAACCTTCTGCTTTCACTTCTACTGGGTGAGAGCCTACCGGTAGTTGAGTCTTATAAATTCCAGTGGCGCTGTCAGATGCCACATCTGAGACACCGGCATCAGGGAAAGAGAGAGTTGCTTTAAGTGGAGCATCGGTCTTCTTGTCAGCGACTTTACCGGTTAACGTTGCACGGAATGCGGATGGGGCTAATCCTAATTGGGCTGATGCTACCTTACCTTCTTCGACTTGAACCGTTAGCGCATTTTTAAAGTAACCGTCTTTCTCAGCCTGAACCGAGATTATTCCTACCGGCACATTATCGACGCGGAACGTCCCAGTAGCCGAATCAGAATTAATAGGTTGAATACTGGTATTGGGGAATGAGATGAGAGCTTTTAAGGGTCGGTTATCGGTTAGATCGTAAACTTTACCGGCAACCACACCATAAGTGACCAGTGGTTTCAATTTGAACTCATAACTGACAATTCCGTCTGCCTTGACCGTGATTGGCATCGCTTCTTTCAAATAGCCGTCTTTTGAAACTTCGACCACAACAACACCGGCTGGGACTTTTTCGGCAGTGAAGACTCCTGTATTCGGGTCAGATGTGAACGGTTTTAGTCTTGGATGTTCAGGGAAATTGATGGTTGCCAAGAGTGGTTCACCGGTTCGGGAATCAGATATTTTGCCCGCAATTGTTCCTAAAGCTGGTTTTGGTGGTTGTAAGAATGGAGTGACAAAATTCAAGCCAAAGATTATTTCATAATCAGGAACCGTATCAGTCAGTCCGAGGCTTAACCCAAAATCGACTCCTACCCCGCCACCTTTAAATCGCAAACCAGGAGTAATTCTCATAAAAGCGTTCTTGCTGAATAAGGAACTGTCCGGGTCTAACTGGTCACTGGTTGCTTCAATCAATAAACTAAGGTTTTTCGCCGCGAGTTCAAATCCGAGCCCAGCACTTGTAATGTCTTGGTCATTATACTTGGATTGACCATAATTGAATATGAAGTTGGGTGCGGAAGGTAAAAATTCACTCAATTCTACAGTTAACAAACCATTCCAAGCTAATTTCTCGCGCATCGGCATCGACGGGTTACTGAATCCGCTGTCTCGCTTAAATGTATAATAACCGGTGCCGCCAAGTTTCAATACCGGAATCCAGGGAATCGATAATTTACCACCCACAACTTTGTCGTGAAACCCAAAATCGCTTTTTTCATTAACATATTGAAACAATCCTCCCCACCCGGCATAGAATTCTATGAAATCGGTCGGAGCATATCCCAGCGAAGGGAATATTAAATCGACAAAGTAGTTTGTCAAAGTATCGTTTGGTTTGTCCCAGGTTCCTAAGAGATGGCCGGAGACTGAGAGCAGCCCTGAGCCCTCCACTCTTGCGTCCTGCACTCGAAATAATCCTCTATTTCCGGCTAATGAGGGTAAGCCAATAGTGATTGATGGTATTAGGAAAAGTGTTAATAATATTACCATCACAAGAAGTTTTTTCATCATGCCTCCTTTTTATATTATTATGAAGTTATTGAAACTGGTCCTATTGACCAAGATAATCTAATTTAGTCACCCTTTTAGGTTAGCAATTTATCGGCTTAACCGATAATTTTCTTAATTACTCACCTTTCACGTTTATATCATCTTCCAGGTCACCGATATCGATCGTAAGATAACCCTTTGCCTCGATATCGTCTCCGGTTTTAGAATCTTCACCTTTCAAGGTAATTGTTGCCTTCAAAACTTTACCATCCTCAAGTTCGTCATAGTATAATAAAATCCATTCCCTTGGTAGAATTGTGATTTCTGCTTCTTCTTTTTCCTTTCCTTCGGGGTCGGCTTCGATAAAAAATGTGCAAGCACCTTGAACTTTCTGGGTTAAGGTTACTGGACTTTCACCTGGGGTTATGTCCTTAAAGTCAACGGTATATTCATCGACCATAGCATAACTAGTAACACGAGGTAAGCCGCCGTAATTATGAATATATGAAGCTTCAACCAATACCGAATAGCTCGGGGTTTCGTCAAATTCTTCCATTTCCTCACCCGAACCGACCGTCCAGTAGTCCAATATGTCCGCTTCGAGGGCATCACCTTTGTTTATCTTATTGATTACTAATGAATTCTTTGGGGCAGTCACATCACAAGACAGGAATAGAAGACTTATAGCAAATAGAAAAACTATAAGGAGTCTTTCTCGGTTATACATTTGTCCTCCTTATCATTTTATAAGATATGATACCAAATTTAACTAATATGTCAAGCGGTAAAATATAGTGAGAATTGAGGTGAAATAAGTTATTGAGTTTGGGGTTTTGTCGACGTTTCATAAATTACTGTTTCAATTGTTCAAGAAGCTGGTCCCGGGTCTGGTAAAATTCTTCCAAGTATTGAGTCTTAATCGGTTCGGCTCGGGGTGGAATGATACGCAAAGGATTGACCCAACGTCCATACCGAAGCAATTCAAAATGGAGGTGAGGACCGGTTGAAAGACCAGTTGTTCCCAAATATCCAACTTTTTGCCCTTGGGTGACCCGTCGACCAGTTCGAATCCTTTGGGCAAAACCAGAAAGATGCCCATAACGAGATTTATAACCGTTCTTGTGGGTAATTTCAACCAATTTCCCATAACTACCTTTCCAACCGGCAAAAGTCACAACTCCATCACCGATTGCCGAGATTGGCGTACCCTTAGGAGCAACATAATCAATGCCATGATGAGGTCGAACAATCCGTAAGATTGGATGAAACCGAGCTTTGCTAAAATAAGAACTGATTCGAGAATAGCGTAACGGCGAACGCAAGAAAGCCTTACGCAATGACTTCCCTTCTAAGTCATAGTAGTCATAATGACCTTTCGGGTTTTCATAAAATACGCCATAATAATCACCAATTTTGCCTTTATATCGGACCAAATAAATTTTTCCATAGTCGACAGCGATTGTATCGTCATATTTCTTATCAATCAGAATGAAGAAGGAATCGCCTTCTTGCGTTTCAACAAAGAAATCAATTTCCCAGCCAAAAATATCGGCAAAGTTAGCGGCTAAAACTGGCTTCTCACCCGCCACAATTACCGATTCATAAAGGGATGACTGGATAGAACCTTTAACCAATTCGGTCAAGTTTTGGAAATCTTTGTAGACCATTGCTACTGAAACATTCTGGGTCGAATCAATATGAATTTCATAAATTCGGTCGTAATTGGTTTGATATTCGATTTGGCAAATTACACCAGGACTATTTATACCGGAATCGTTCTTGAGATATTCGGTTACAATTCTTATCCGATCACCAGTTTTACACTGCCGGAAATTAAACTGGCAATTACGCAGTCCTGCAATTACTTTTCTGGCTAAAGGGTCAGGAACTTCACAACGGCTAAGTGCATTGGCAAACAATTCCCCCTTTTTTAATGAATAATATGACATCACTTTTTCAGTGGTTATCGATTCAGTCTTTCGTCTTGGCGTGCGAATTATTTGAAATGCAATGAACCCAAGAACAATTAATATAATGAGGGTTGTTAGGATTCTTTTTGCCGAAGCGCGTGATTTCTTTTTCGGGGGCTGACTTAGAAATGGGGGATATGGTACTTGTGGTTCAGAAGGCTTTTGATTATTAAAATTCATTACCTTTCTATACTACCGAAAAAAATTTTTAGGTCAATGTAATTTTGAATTTTTTGACCAATCGAGTCCGATAAAAGAATCCCTTATAAGCTACAGATTTGATTTTATCAAGATGAGTTCGCATCCCTCAGACTAATCATAGTTGAGGGATGCGAGTGAATGTTTCGTGAATAAACCAGTTGAATGAGTTCGGCCGGTTTATTTTATCTTTAAACGCTTCAATACCTCAGGTAGGGTTGTATATTCCATCTCACCCGAAGGTAACCGATGCGGTTCAAATGGACCATGGGTGCGCATAAAGTAGGCAACATTATTTGCCCAATCACGAGCATAATCGAACGACGGGTCATCAAACATATCCCGCGGTCCGACTAACATTCCATTACTTACTTGGAAACCATAGGCAATCACTCTCGGTGGTCCGTCAAAGCGTGACGGGTTGGCGGTTTTCTGAGAGCACGGCATCAAAGGTCCGTAGTGCGAACCGCGCATCCAGCCCGAAACTAAATGCGGGAATGTAAACGGTTCTAAAATTTCGCCAATCGCGGGTAAGCCAGATTGACCGCGTACAATACAAACCGGGTCATCTTTACCCACGTATCTGCCGGCAATCAATGCCAACTTTTGAGTTGAGCTGACTGCCGCAATCGTTCCATCTTTCTTGTGTATTGATTTGATAATATAATCCTCGGAAGAACCAATCAGAGCCAGCAAATCATACATTTCTTCTGGACAGGACAGGGTAAAATTGCGGTCTTTCTTTATATCATGAATCTCGAACTTGAAACCATCATGCATTGATGGGTCAATAATCAAACCAATCGTATTGAACGGGTCGGCAAACATCTTATACAATGGAAAGTTCCAGGCACCGGGTGCGGTCTTATCCGCCATAAAGACAATAATCGGTTCGGATTTTCTTTCGATGATTTCCATCTCAGCCACACCGGGTCCCATTCCTTTCACGTTACCGGAAAAGGCATCGGAAAGCATATCTTGACCTGCGCCATAAAGTTTAAGTTTTTTCGCTAATTCGGTCCCGGCGTAGAAAGTATCCCAGGCGAGTTTATGAATAATTTTAGAATCTTCACCCTGGTCATGGGTCATAATCAATTCTAAATCATCACCGCAAGAAGTTACGTGGAAGTCGAAAAGTTTCTTGGTCTTTTTGGCTTGCGCTAACCTTTCGTTTGCCAGGGCTAATATTTCCGGATGGCTTGACGAATGACCAACATAGCCACCAATATCCGCTTTAATAACCGAAAGGGTTACGGTCTTATCTTTTACTTTCATTTAGCTATCCTCCTTATAATTATAATCAATTTGATTTTCAAGCGACTTAAACATTTACTATATCTAATTTTTATCATTGTGTCAACTGATTTTATGCTAAAAAGACAGAAATTTTAATTTCTTCAGCCGATTAAGAAAAATCTCGCTCATCTTTTTGCGCCAAAAGGTTATTTATAACTAAAGCTCCAATTAATTAAAATTTCCTCTATCTAAAAGATTTTCGATATATTATATTTAATCTTCCTTAAGGTGGAGGTATTACTTAGAAAGTGACCCAGGGATTGCTTAAGAGATTACCTGTTTACC
>JAOUPE010000072.1 GCA_029880025.1 Caldifarciminota bacterium | reverse complement strand
CAAGGGGTGAGACTTGGATAGAGACCAGGGGGTTCACAAGGGGGTTGACCGGGGGGCAGACTCGGATACAGACAGGGAGGCAGACACATATCAACCGTTTAAAACCCCTAAGTAACCTGGGGGTTGGTTCGGGGGCTGGTTCCCCTCAGGAGTATTTTTCAACTGGACTTCTTCCGTTTCTCTTTTCTATATTCACCCAGCCCTTGCGTGCAAGGGCTGGGTTCACTAACCACTAGTCACTATCCACTTAACACTGCCTTTTCGGGGGCTACCTCCTCATCTAAGGTTGTCCCAAAATGTCCCTTATTTTTTCTGTAATAGAAGGAACTTCACAGATAAACCGGGGCTATTTGTCCCAGTCCCGACCTCAAAGAGTCGAGGCAAGGATGCCTCTCCGACAATTTCCCTTTTATCTCGAACTCGCTTCGGTTAATTCCTTCTTTTATCTTTTTAATTGGTGTGCATCCGTGTTTATCTGTGGTTTATATTTCTTCTGTGTTCTCTGTGGTTAAACCTTTTGAAATTTAACGAGTCGGATAAAGGATAGGGCTTCTAAACTGGCTCCACCAACTAAAGCCCCGTCAAGCTCTTTTTCAGCCATCAATTCATCAATATTGTCCGGTTTAACACTGCCGCCGTAAAGAATTCGTTTTTCTTCAGCGACTTTCAGACTGCAGTTTTTCTTCAACCAATCCCGAATATATTCATGGACTTCGGCAGCTTGTTTTGGCGTGGCGGTTTTGCCAGTGCCAATTGCCCAAATCGGTTCATAAGCAATTATGATTTTATCAATGCCCTCTTTTATACCTGCCAAGCCATTATTTAATTGACTCTTTATTATATCAAAAGTCTTGCCTGATTCACGCTCGGAAAGTTTTTCGCCGATACAGAAAATAGGGGAGATGTTCATCTTTAAAGCGGTCATTAGTTTCTTATTGATTAGTTCGTCGGTTTCATTGAAATATTGTCTCCGTTCGGAATGACCTAAGATTACATATTTACAACCTAATTCTAAAAGAAATTCTGGAGAAATTTCACCGGTAAAGGCGCCTTTAGTCTCATAATGCATATTCTGGGCACCCAATTCAATGTTTGAGCCTTTTATCGCTTCAGCTACAACTGGCAAAGCAGTAAAGGGTGGACAGATTGCGATATCAACATCTTTGACATCAGCCAGATCAGTCTTAAGCTGTTGAGCTAATTCTTTTGCCTGTTTTGGTGTCTTATACATCTTCCAATTACCAGTAATTAAATGTTTACGCATTAAACTTCCTTTCTGTTTATTGTAGGAGAGACTTCCAAGTCTCGAAAATCGGATTCGGTTGTCATGTTTTTCCCTTGGTTGTTTAGACCTTAATATCCTTTGTTTTGTAAGTACATCGCTTTTAGGAAAGGTATATGTCTGTTAGAGAGGGACTTAAGAATTGTACCTCCAGCTGTAAATGCATGAGTTACATCTAACACAGACCCGTACTTTAATAGAGCCAGTCGTCCTTCACCTCCACCCACGTAAGTTAAAATACCCGCTTGTGTCATTGTTCGTAAGTGTGAAATAAACTCACGTGTTCCAGCCTCATATTTTGGATCCTCAAACCTCCCAAAGACACCATTATAAAACATCGCAAAAGGTTCTGGTGTCTGTTTGCTTTTATATATATACTCGGAAATCTTTTTCGAGATCAATATTCTTGTCTTGGGTCCGATGTCAAATTGAACCCTATTCTGTGGGATTTGTTCCGCTATTTCGCCGTTATCCAGGATAAAATCAATTGGTAGGACCAATTCAATACCGTCTTTCAAGCATTGTTGGACTATGCGTTTAGACTGCTCAATTCGATCTGAAGAAATATAAAACTTTTCTTTCTTATCTGTTTCAGCCCTTCCTATACAAAAATCATTACCTGCGAGTTGTGCTTGTGCTTTCTTTATAGACATTGCGAGAGAGCCTGCCGCAATAACCCACTTCAATGTGCGGCGCTCTAAAATAGCCTCTAAGTCATCAAGCTTATTGATCTTCAGACCGCTGAACACAACCATATTAGCTCTGCGTACACCCGGAATGTGCCTCTTTAGCTCCTCACTAATATAGAACCCCAAAGCAGTTTTCCGCATAGCTAATGGAAGCACAGAGGACGAGAAGTCAAAATTCAGAGCAGCGATAGCTTCGTTAATTTCCATCTCTGTTAATCGCTGGCGAAAATCAAGCGAGAGAGAATACATCTTTTTACAGATTTCTGGAAAATTTTTTTCGTCCGCCTTCCACATTGCTTGTTCTATATCGTACTTTCGTGTGTTCTCTAACATAAACACTGCTCCTGGTTTTGCTGTTGCTACTTTTGAGACAAATTGATCTAGAAGTTTCGTTTGGGTATCATCCATCCAGTCTGATATTAATTCGATGTTCTGCCCTATTTCTTCACTATAACCTTCACATACTGGCTTAACGGAAGTGTTCTTGTCTCGGCCAAGATGACCAAAGATCACTACCTTCCAGCTTTGCTCAATACAATATTTTATTGTAGGCGAGTTTGCTTTAATGCGCGAAAGATCTGCAACTTTGCAATCTTTTATAGGCATATCTAAATCTGTGCGGATAAGCACTATAGTTCCTTTAGGTATATCCCGAATTTGATCAACTGTAGGTATAGAATCAAGAATTTCTTCCAAAGAGATAGCATCGAGTTCCGGGTTTTGCGAAAAAATTTGGTAAAGTTTCTGATAAAAATTTTCATTTGAAATCATAGATTTAACCTCCATCTTTAAGGTTTTGGTATTTCTTTTAAAATGTTGCCTAATACTATACCAATTAATTTTGCAACCTCTTTCCAAATCTCTCCTATTAAAGGTTTCTTTCTTTCAATTGGCACTTCGTATTTCCCACGGAATACCTCCAGTTGTTTCCGCATAGACTCTAAATCGCCGCTTTCCAAGTATTGCTGCAAGAAAAACTGAAGCTGCTCTACCGGTGGCTGCGCCGAAATTTGGTGCATTGTGTCCAAAATCTTTAGCATTTCATCTTTCTTTTCAAGAAATGATCGGTCATAATTAGGTAATCCTAAAGCTTTACCCTCTACTAGTCCTTCTAACCTCTCCCAGCAGTCCATAACCCAAATGGACATCACGCGCAGCAAGGAATCTCGGCTGTGATACTCTGGAAATTGAGCTAATTGTTTCTTGTCAAGGTAGTCAAAGAAATCCTTTGGTTGGATACAGCGAAATTTTTCACAATCAGGATAGAAGATTTGTAGAAAATACCGATAGTCAGATGCATCAATCACATCGGGCTGGAAACGCTCAAATAGATAACTGCGGATAGGCTGTAGCCTCTCATCAGGCACCAGTGATTCAACATTTTGGACTGTACAGAGACTCGCACATACTCGAACGGTGGTCTCATACCTGCTCACATCGCTGTATCGAACCTCCGGGTTACGGATGGCAGAGTTGGTCCACCCCTTATCGGTCATTCGTTCCAGCAGAGTAGCCACTACCAACTCAACACCATAGGCATACCTTTTGTCGGCAATAAGTCGTGGTCCGAGACGTTCCAACACCATGGATGTCTGGTATTCATCTTCCCATAGCCCATTATGCTTCTTTAAGCAATCCATCAGCCAAGCACAAGTACGGTCAAGGGCAACTCGGACCTCTTGAAAGAAATCCTCCTTAAAGCCAAGTTTAGAGAGTTTCTGCCTGTAATCAAGTGCATGAAAGAGAAGGCCCGCACAACAGACAGAACGAAAAATTTCTATGCGATTAAAATTTGGTTTTCTCGGCCACATACCATTTTCAAACTGGGTTTTGAGAATATTATATAATCCTTCCAGAAGTCCAGGACCTGGATTTCTATCAAACTTTAGCAGCGCAAGAAGGGCTTGCGCCGTATGGCGAATATCGGGTGCCTTTTCAACCTGAGGTATATTAGAGCGATCGGGATATGGGCCAGTGCCAAACACATCCCATTCAATGAACCAACCCGAAGATAAATTTTGTTTAAACCACGTGACAGCCTTTCCAATCCTCGAATTGAACATACTGCCACAGTAACTCTTCAATACTTCCATCGCAGTCAATGTTCGGTACCCATTGGGCTTTCGGAAACGCGATAGAAATTCAGAACGTGCATACTCTTCACGTCTTACACGAAGGTATCTATCCTTAAGAGATTTGCTATAGTACCCCCACTCGCCTGTAGGCATCTGGTAGTCTAATATCTTTTGTAAGGCCGATCTTGCAAGATCTTCATAATCATTCATATTTACACCTTCAGCTCTTAAGCCATAGTTATGTCACTCACTATCATTGCAAAAGTTTATATATTCAATCGTCGGTAAAGCGGCACGAATTCGGACATCACTGCGAATCTTATTGGTTTCATCCATCGGCACATTGAAATCAACCCGGACAAAAACCTTTTTGCCTTTTACATCAAGGTCTTTTACGCTGAGCTTTTTCATAGCTTTGCTCCTTTTAAAATTCGTAGCGCCGAGGCTTGTCCTCGGCAAAGTTGGGGATAGACCCCAACGCTACATTTTTAAAGGTCTTTCACCGAGAGTTTCTTCATAACTTAGCTCCCATAAATTCAATCAGGTCAATTAATCGACAGGCATAACCGTATTCATTGTCATACCAGGCAAAGACCTTTACCAAGTTCTTATCAACTACTTGGGTAAGATCGGAGTCGACGATTGCCGAATATGTGCTGGTAGTATAATCGATTGATACTAAAGGTTCGGTCGAGTACTTAAGATACTTTTTCAATGTGCCTTCACTCGCTTTTTTGAATGCATCATTCACTTCATCTTTTGAGGTTGCTTTTTCAACAACACATGAGAGGTCGACGATTGAGACATCAGCAGTTGGCACTCGGATTGACATTCCGTCAACTTTGCCTTTCAATTCTGGGAATAAAACAGCAATCAGTTTTGCGGCACCGGTGGTGGTAGGAATCATACTCAATGCGGCAGCGCGTGCGCGGCGTAAATCTTTATGCGGTAAATCCAAAATTCTTTGGTCATTGGTATAGGCATGAATTGTCAACATATAAGCACTTTTAATTTTGAAATTTTCATGCAGCACTTTTGCAACCGGGACAACACAATTAGTGGTACATGAGGCATTGGAGACAATATGGTCAGTCTTTGGGTTATAAATCTGTTCATTGACACCCATGACTAAAGTCTTGATTGGTTGTGCTTTATCCTTGCTCGGTGCTGAAATGATGACCTTTTTAGCACCGGCATTTATGTGTGGTAGAGCTCTATCATAGGAGGTGAATAGTCCGGTTGATTCGACAACAATGTCAACCTTCAGTTCTTTCCAAGGTAACCGAGAAGGGTCTCTTTGTGCAAAGACTTTTATTTCTTTGTCCTCAATTAAAAATGCGTTCGCTTTGGCTTCGATTTTGGCATCCATGATTCGATGCACCGAATCATATTTTAGAAGATGGGCTAAAGTTGCTGCGTCAGTTAGGTCATTCACTGCAACAAAATCAATGTTTTGATTTTTATATCCGGCTCTTAGTACAAGCCGTCCGATTCGACCAAAACCATTGATTGCTACTCTAATCATTTTACTCCTTTCATTTTAAAAGCTTTTCCTATTTATCCTATTTTTCAAATAAGAATACTTTTCTTTGTCATACTAATGACTCGGTTCCTGGAACAAATCCAACCAATGAACTGGTGAAATCCAAACCACGGGAAGCGTAATGGCATAGACTCCATCTTCGATAGTCACCAACGAGTGCTTCTAATCTCCCAATATCGATGTCCTTAATTTCATTAGCATTGTTTAGATATTTTATCGCAAGCAAGAGCATTTCAACTCGCTCGTATCTTAGAAAAGACATTAAATCTTTCTTATTGTCCTCTAAAAATTTTCTCAGTATATCGAAATTGATTGGCGTGCTATCAAAACCGAAGTCAATTCTCTTCCATAACGAACACATTTCTAATTCATCCGAAACACAAACTGGATATTGATGGATGATATTTTTTGAAATTCTTGCATCATCGGGATCAGCGATATCCCGTTTCATATCGATTCCAGCAGTATGGAAATGTTCAACGAATTCTTTCCAATCATTCAGTATTATCTCATTGGAATAACCTTCGCTATTCGGATACTGCCAGGGAAAACCTTCTGACCCAAATGCCCATTCATAAAGATAAGCTTCACTGGGTTCCTTATCATCCCGGCTAATGGACCCAAATGGCCTTGGAACATGCGAGTATTTATAAAATCCTTTGCGATAAAAGTAATCGTCTAACTTCTTGATAATCATGTGCCTTAGAAACATTTTATGCCCAGATTTATAGTTAGGTTTAAGCTCTTCACGCATGGCAGTAGCTACACCCTCATTGGTGAGGATGGTGCCTCCTAAACCTGGAAACTCAGTTCTTAATTCAATTCTAACATAGGCTTCACCACCGGAACCGCCTTCATATATGAATTCAACAATACCTTTATCACTTTTCATTTTTTAGTTATTATTATAAGATAAGTTATCTAATATAAGAGATTTATAATACCAGAAATTTTCTTAAATGTCAAGGAAGTGCTTTTAAACCAGTCGGAGGAAGAACTAAAGTGATGAGCATAAATAAGTTGAGAATGATGAGAACGACGACCGTTATCCATACGATAATATTAAATGTTTTAGAATTGGTATGACTGCCCATTAAATCTTTTCGGTTAATTAAAACGAGCATAAAAATTAAGACGAAAGGTAAAAGTATGCCATTGATGACCTGGGTTCCGACCATTACGGTTAGGAGTGGGAAACCAGGAATCAAGACCACGCCTGCCCCAACTACAATCAGTGAAGTGTATAAACCATAAAACTGCGGTGCATCGCGAAATCTCCGGTCAAGACCGGATTCAAAACCCATACCTTCACAAATCGTGTAGGCGGTAGATAAAGGTAAAATCGATGCGGCAAAGAGCGAAGCATTGAGTAACCCGAAAGCAAATAAAGCTGCACAGTATTTCCCAGCTAAAGGTCTTAATGCCAGAGCAGCATCCTTCGCACTTTCAATCCGGATGCCAGCTTTGAATAAGGTTGCGGCGCAAGCCACGATGATAAAAAAGGCTACTATCATTACTACAATACTGCCGACCACAACATCGAGTCTCGAGTGTTTATATTCTTCGATTTTAATTCCTTTTTCTACGACCGAAGCCTGGAGATAAAATTGCATCCAGGGTGCGATGGTTGTGCCAACCAATCCGACCAGCATAACCAAATAACCGGTCTGAAAATCAAAGTTTGGTTTGACCGTGGCAATTAATGCATTATTCCAATCCGGTTTGGCTAAAAATCCAGAAATGATGTAGGTCACATAAAAGATACAGGCACCGAGAAATACTCTTTCAACTATTTTGTAATTACCTTTAACCACCAACCACCAGACAAAGATTGCACCAATTGGAACCGAAATATATTTACTCACCCCGAAAATCTCAAGGCTTGCCGCAACCCCGGAAAACTCTGCCATCACATTACCCAAATTGGTAAAAAATAAAGCCAATAAAAGGTAGAACGTAGACCTTAATCCGAATTTTTCCCGAATCAAATCCGAAAGCCCTTTGCCGGTCACCACACCCATTCTTGCGCTCATCTCCTGAATT
>JAOUPE010000071.1 GCA_029880025.1 Caldifarciminota bacterium | reverse complement strand
TGCTTGCGACAATCGGGAATTCAATATCAGATAGTGGCGGTCTTTGCACCGGCAAAATCCACCTTCACCGCGCAAATCGTCATACACGACTTTTACCCCAATCTGTTTTGCCACAGCTTCGAGCTGCTGCAGGATTTCTTTCTTCGTCATAGCCACCTCCGTTCTTTATACCACCCGATTGTCAGTTTTAATCCTTCCACCAAGTTGAATTGGGGATTGAATCCCAATTCATTCCTTATCTTATTAATATTACAGGTCCAACACTTCTGTGTCAACTCTTTAATTTTATCTTGATTGATTATGGTCTGGCTTTTAGAAAATTTACCGAGAAGACCGGCATAAAGACTTAATACTGGTTTTGGCACTCTGAAACGAAATGTATTTACTCCGATTAATTTCTCGGCAATATCTGCCATCTCATCCAGCGAATAGCAATTGCCATCCGAAACACAATAGATTTCGCCGGATTTAATATCTTTCTCGATGCATAGCATTGCTGCCGCAACCGTGTCTTTAATGAAAAGCACCGAAAACATATCGCCAAAAACCGGTCGAAACCCTTTTTTAAGAATTTGAAAATAAGCTAAACCGTCACGGTCGCGCGGTCCATATACCGTCGGCAGGCGTAAGATAACGGTTGGCAATTTCTTGCCAAACTCGACTACCAGCTTTTCGGTTTTCAGTTTTGCCTCACCGTAAAGACTTACCGGTAAACATTCGCCATCTTCATTTTTGGGATGAGAATTATTCGATGGTCCGGCAGCTGCCAGACTCGAGAAATAAACCAATCGTTTAAGATTGGGATTAGTTTCCAGACAAACTTCTAAAAGATTTTTCGTCCCCTGATAATTGATATTCTCGTATTCCGCTTTATTTCTGGCTTTGGTTGCACCAGCCGTGTGAAAGATAAAATCAACATCTTTGACCACTGGATAGAGCGATTGCCGGTCAGTCACTTCACCGTAATGTAGTTCAACCGGCAAATCTTTTAGCCATTCTAAATTGGAAGTTTTACGCACCAGACCTAGAACCCGATAATTTCGTGCCAGTAACCCCTCAACCAGATGACTGCCGATAAACCCGTTGGCACCAGTTACAAGAGCATTCCTGCTCATTTTCTTAAGAATAATATTACGAAACTATCATTTGTCAAGAGTTAACTTTTAGATTTAACTTTCCGGAGCAACAAGTTTTGGCACAATGATTGAATTGAACCGGCGCAAACATTCGACGGCTGATTCTTTTGGTCTCACTTCAAAAATCAGATAAGAATCGGTATCTGCCAGCATTTTAAAATATGGCACAAAATCAATCTTCCCCTCCCCTATTATATTATGCTGGTCCCATTCGCTGTTGTTGTCATGGATATGACAATTCTTAATGAATTTTTTATGGTCTTGGAAGAAGGCGATCTCGTTTTCTCTGATTTCGCCCGACATCCGGTAGATATGTCCGATATCCATGGTTAAGGCAAGATTCTCACCTAAAAGTCTATCCAATATCTCCAGAACAAATGGATAGCGGAATCCACCAACGTTTTCAACACAAACACAGGTTTTGTCTTTCGCATATTTTTTTATTTCGGTCAGCACCTCAGTAATAGTCTTTTGGAAATAATCCGGAAAGAATTCATAGGTCGCAATTCGTTTTCCCGACATTCCGAAAAAAAGGTCGGAACCTAAATGGAAAGTCACTCGTTCAATGTCTAATTCTTTTGACCAATCAATTATTATTTTCAAGGAATCGAGTGCCGCCGTTCTTATTTTTTGGTCCGGAACAAAGAACGATAGCCCCTCCGGACTATGAACCAGGAGCCGGACATCGTTATTTTCGGCAAAACCACGAATTTTTTTCCGCTCCTGACTTTTGCCCAGCTGTTGCCAGAAACCGATATTATTCAGATTCAACTCAAGATTACGAAAGCCGTTGTCTTTAGCGAATTTTATCGCATCGGTCACATCATCGAAATCGAAAAGAATCTGTAGACCAATCCTGGCATCCAGCTTATCCAAAAATTTCACCTTTTCATTATAAAAGGGCTTTACGCTTTGTCAATCAAGACACCTTTCCTTTTTCATAAATTTGAGATTAGGATTTTCCAACATTTAGAAATTTCGAGTTTTCGTGGTAAATAACGAATTTTTCAGGATACAATAAAAAAATGCTTGACAAGGCTTAAAAGTTGAGTATAAATGAATTCAGCATAAACTAAGAATATGAAAGCGATAAAAGATTTTTTTATAAATTTGGTCGAGGGTAAACCAAGACTGAAAATTGAAATCCAGAAGCTATATTATCTGTATGTCGAATCTAAAGACAAGCAGGCAATTCTTCTGGAGCCGGTTCCCTATCCAAGTACTTATCAGGCAATGGTTGGTGTCCAAAACCTTAGTCGACGCCGCATCTCAATAAAGGATGTTAAACTTGAAGTGCATGGGCAAGATTTTCCTTGTATTAACCTAACCGGCATAGAATTTGGTCCCCATGACTATAAACAATTGTTATGGATATTTCCGGTCAACTATCAACAAGGAATAAAAAGTGGTCGTTTTTCGCTTACCGTGATTGATTCATTTGATAATGTGTTCGTCCGCCAAGGTCGATTTCCAATCGGGACCAGAGTAGGCCAGATTCTGCGGGAACCGATTTAGTCAAGCAGAGCTTCATACCGAATAATTCCGGCAAAACAAAATAGAATTCAATTAACGATTATATTTGACTTTAGCAATAATTTGTGTATGTTAAATTATGGGCGGTTAGCTCAGTTGGTTAGAGCGTCGGTCTCACATACCGAAGGTCACAAGTTCAATTCTTGTACCGCCCAGATTCGGATTCAATCTGAATCGTAAATTTATTTTAATTTTGGGTGGTTTATTCGAGTCACTTCCAACTCGGTCAGGAGTTGACGATGTCCTTTCTTGCGTCGATAGTTTTCACGACGGATGAATTTGAATACGGTGACCTTTTTTCCTTGAGTATTGGCTAGAACTTTTGCCTCAACACTGGCATCGGCGACTTTTGGCTTCCCGATTAAAGTCTCGTCATCGGTCTTAAGTAAAATAACATCTGAAATTTTGACAATTTCACCAACCTTGGCTTTTACTCTCGGAACCGTCACCTTTTCACCCGGCTTGGCAATGAATTGCGTACCGCCGAATTGAACTACCGCATACATCATTCTCCTCCGCCTGGAATTGTCGGCAGGACAGGAGTTGGTTCAATCGGAGCCGGTGCCTCGGGCAGGCGTTCTTCGGTCGTCGTTGGTGCCCTTTGAGTTCGAGAACGTGACCGCTGGGCAGATAAGAGAACCAAAACCAGGGAAGTAAGCATAAATACAATAGCCAATACTGAAGTAAGTTTCGTCATGAACGGTGCTGCTCCACCGCCGCCGAAAACTGATTCACCACCACCAAAAACACTAGCCATACCGCCTTTCTGGGGCTGTTGAACTAAAACAATAATCACCAATAAGATTGCCACCAAAAGATGAACAGAAATTAATATCCCATACATAATTGTTAGACTTTAATTTAGCAAAATTTAAGAGAATGTCAAGTGATTTTAAAACTGAAATTAATCGAGATTTGTTATTCAGCCAATAAGATGCATCAAAATTTAAAAATATTATTGACAACTCAGTAAAAATCCTTACCATAGATTAGTTGAATCAGTTGGAAAATTATGGGCGATTAGCTCAGCTTTGGTTAGAGCGCTTGCTTGACATGCAAGAGGTCACCCGTTCAAGTCGGGTATCGCCCATTAACCTAAGGGTGTGCTCGCCGATTAGCGAACACACCCTTTTTTCATATTTAAATAATGATTGAAGTCTTAAAACTTTTAACTACTTTACAGCAGATTGATCATGAATTAGCCATGCTTAATTTCAAAAACCAGGAAATCCCTAAGAAGATAGAAGGGATGAAGCTTACCATTAATTCGGTTAGGGATGATTTAGAAAAGGGGAAACAGCAGCTTCAAGAATTTAAAAAGCAGTATAAACTCGCCGAACTCGAGCAGAAATCAGTCGATGAAAAAATCGTCCAGTATTCAGTACAACTCTATCAGGCTAAGACTAATGAACAATACAAAGCTTTTTTAAAAGAAATCGATGCTCAAAAAGCAGCCAAGGTAAAAATCGAAGACCAGATGATTGAGAATATGGAACAATCCGAAGCAATCGAAAAGAAAATCCAAATGCTGGCTAAAGAATTAGCCGAAGTCGAATCCGAAACCCAAAGCAAAATTTCCGTCCTGGAGCAGGAAGCAAAAGAAATTCTTCAGGCGATAAAAACTCGGCAAGAAGAAAGAAGACGCATCGTTGAAAACTTAAGCAAGGACATCATCGGTGTCTACGAAAGAATAAAAAAGGGTAAGGGCGGGTTGGCTTTAGCGATCATTGAAGATGAACGTTGTACCGGCTGCCTAAATCCGATTCCCCCGCAAATCGTCCTGGAGATTAAAAAAGGCGAACGCCTTTATTTTTGCGACTATTGCGGTCGGATTCTTGCCTGTCCCACAACCTAGAGAGCTTGTGCCAAAAGCCCTTTTTTTGTGTCATTGCGAGGAGTGTAACGACGAAGCAATCTCATAATGTGTTGAAAATTCGGAGATTGCCACCCACCCTTCGGGTGCTCGCAATGACGAAAATGAGTTTTGGCACAGTCTCTAGACGGTGCGGTATCGTAAGGTCTTCCTTACCAAAACCTTACTTTCGGATATGTCATGCCTTTTTGCAATGAAGTAACTCTTTAGTTTATACCAATGCAAAAGTGTCGACATGCTGTGAGTGCTTCACAACCGGTTATTTTTTCCGACAATATTATAGTTTTCCTGGATGGGGCAGCAAAAGGAAATCCCGGTCCAGCCGGAATCGGCGTAATCTTTGTTAGAAAATCCGGAACAATTTTACGGGAGATTAGTCATTTCATCGGCTTAAAGACTAACAATCAGGCAGAATACGAAGCGCTGCTTGCGGCATTGGAAAACGCCAAAGACTTTACCCTACATAATATTACCCTGCGCACCGATTCTGAACTTATATTTCAACAAATCCAGGGAAAGTACAAAGTAAGAAACGACAGATTAAAAAAATATCATAGCCGTGCAATAAAAATGATGTCGGTTATGCCTAAAGCGAAATTGGAATTAATTCCGCGCGCCGCCAATCGGCAAGCAGACCGTTTAGCCAATCAGGCGATTAAGCGCTATTTGAAAGCACAATTCAGTAAAGAGTAGAATCGTAAACCAAGAAAATGGCACTTAAAGTTTTATTAATGCCAATCGCAACCATATTTCAGTTTCTGCTACCGCGTTGGTTGGCGATCCGATTGGCGGTCGTGCTTGGGAATATCTGTTTCATTTTGATGAAGCAACGACGGGAAAGAATCTATGATAATCTCGGTTATATTTTAGGCTCTACCGCGGTCAAGAACATTCGACACTATGCCCGAAAGCTATTTGTTAATTATGCAATCTGTATGACCGATTTATTAAGGGCACCTCTTCTGACCAAAGAAAAATTATTAGCCATGATTCGATTCAATGATTATAATAATTTCAACCAGGCTTTAGCAAAAGGAAAAGGAGCGATTCTTTGCACCGCTCACATAGGAAACTGGGATCTGGCTGGGGTATTTCTGTCTCGAATCGGCTACCCATTAGTCGCCGCGGTTGAACCAATCGGTCAAGGGATGACTGAGGCATTCAATCGCTATCGAGGAACAACCGGAATGAAGCTGGTTTCATTAAATGATACTCATAATTTGGTGAAAAGTCTTACCGAAAAAAAAGTCCTGGTCTTGCTTGCCGACCGGGATTTAACCGGACATGGCATCGAATTACCGGTATTCGATGCCAAACGCTCGTTTCCGAAAGGACCAGCTATCTTTGCGCTAAGATATAATATCCCGATTCTTTTTGGTTATTTTGTTTTAAACTCAAAGCAAAATAAACCTTATTTTTGCGGGATTGAACCAGAAATTAATTTCCCTAAAACCGACAAATTCAAACAGGATGTCTACACCTTAACCGAAATCATCGCCAAAAGAATCAATCGACTTATCCAGGAATATCCAGACCAATGGTTTGTCTTTCAAGCCGATTGGCAATTGAAAGGGAATTAGAATGAGTAAATCAACCATCAAGGTAAAGGTAAAATTTGTCCGCGACATCAAAAATTTACCAGAAAAGAAGACTTCGGGTGCGGCTGGTTTTGACCTGCTCTCGGCGGTTGATACCGTTATCAAGCCTGGGGACTTCCAAGGTATTCCAACCGGTATTGCACTCGATATCCCAAAATCAATCGAGGCTCAAGTCCGACCCCGTTCCGGTTTAGCCTTAAGGCATGGCATAGGAATTCTAAACAGTCCAGGCACGATTGACTCTGATTATCGAGGCGAGGTATTGGTGATTCTTTTCAATCACAGTAAAAAACCGTTTAAAATTAAACCGGGCGACCGAATCGCACAGATTATATTTTCCAAAGTGGCTGATGTCGAATTAAAGGAAACAAAACGGTTATCGGTCACCAAACGCGGTAAAGAAGGCTTTGGTCATACCGGAAAATGAGTATTGCTATCGGTTCGGCAAATGAAATAATATTTGGTCAATTTATTTAGATGCGTATCCTTTTAGTATCGTCTGCTTTCTATCCCTATCCCTCAGGCATATCCGAGCACGTTTATTATTTAGCAAAAGGGCTTAAAGCACGGGGTCATGATGTAAAAATTCTAACCACCCATTATCCGAAAAGGTGGGAAGATGAATTATTAAAAGATTTAGAAATTATAAGATTCGGCAAGGTGATTTTTCTTCCACTCAATAAATCCTATGCAACTCTTCCATTTTCTACCCAGATGCCCTTTCAGGTGAAACGATTTTTAGAAGCAGAAGAATTTGATGTCATTCATCTGCACGGCATTTATCCGCCCGAAATCGGCTTCTGGGTTCTTCACTTTTCCAAAACCATAAACTGTGCCACTTTTCATACTGCCGGTTTTAAGAAAAATCCCTTTCCCAAATTTGCCTCCTTTCTATTTGAAAAATATAATAAAAAACTTAACGGCAAAATCGCGGTCTCGGCAACCGCAAAAAAATGGATTGAGCCTTCGATACCGGGCGAATACCGAATAATTCCCAACGGTATAGATTGTGCGAGGTTCTCCCCGTCCATTCCACCACTGAAAAGAAAAAATGAGAAATTCCCAATCATTCTTTTTGTCGGCAGGCTGGATGAAAGAAAAGGCGTAATGATAGCGATAAGAGCCTTTCAGGAGGTAATCAGGGATTTCCCAGCTGCCCGGCTCTGGGTGATTGGTCAGGGTCAGTTAGAAAACAAAGCCAAATTACTGGTCGATAAGATGAATTTAAAAGATTCCTGTTCATTCTTGGGTTATGTTAAACGGGACGAGCTGCCAAATTACTATGCATCCTGTGATGTCTATATCTCACCCGCTTTAGGTGGCGAATCCCAGGGTATCGTATTACTCGAAGCAATGGCTTCGGAAAAGCCAGTCGTTGCGTCAAATATCGAAGGCTACCGGGGTGTGATAAATGATGGCGAAACCGGAATCCTTTTCACAACCGGTTCAGCCGAAGACTTAGCCGTAAAAACGAAAATGGTTTTAAAGAATGATAATTTGCGCCAGAATTTAGCGAAAAATGGTCGAATC
>JAOUPE010000070.1 GCA_029880025.1 Caldifarciminota bacterium | reverse complement strand
GTTATTATTGCCCAAAGAATAGCCCAAGAAAATAACCTTCAATCGGTTTATTTCAATGCGCCGCTGCCAAAACCTGATGATTGTTTGGTAATACTCAAGGAATATATCGGACAAACTTGTGCGAATGAACCTGCTTCGACATTTTTGAAATTGCGTTATTATCCAATCATCCATTCTCAAAATAAATTTATCATTGATGGTGGTTTTGGTGAGATATGGCGCCGACAATATCTAAATCGCCTGCTAAAAAGAGGTAAAAAGGCGCTTCTAAGCGGCAATCCTCGCTTAATATATCCTTATCTACTCAGACAACGGGCGTCAATATTTAATGAAGATGTGATTAGAACTATGCACAGGGGGATTGAAAATCAGATTGAATCGTTATGGAACACGATGCCGAAAATTGAAGAAATCGGCGAAGAGAATTTTCTGGATTTGATGGCGATTCGAACCCGTTTTCCGAACAGCGGCTGTTATGAACAAGCTCGAATGGATTGTGAAGTTCTTAACTATATGCCTTTTGCCCAGCCATCGTTTTTACAAATGTTATTTAAAACTCCGCTGCAATTAAGAATGAATGGAAAGCTATTAAGACAAATAATCTATAAGCATTATCCAGCTTTAGCCAGGTATCCATTAGTTAAAAATAATACAACCTATCCGTTCTATTTTTCTACTATTCCAGCTTGGGGTTGGACCAAGTTTAAAGCCAAATTAGGATTAAGTTTCGTTGACCCTTCGGTTATTGAATTTCTATCAGTTATGAAAGTATTTATTCAGGATATTATTCATTCCGATAAAGTAAAAAATTATTCAGCCTATGATTATCCAGCAATTTTGAATCTAGTTGAGCAGTTCTATTCTGGCAAAAAAGAATTAGCCAATGAACTTGATTGGTGGCTATCATTTGAGCTTTTCCGCCGAATCATTAATGCTCATTAAATGATAAAATTTTAAATATTAAAATAGTTGACAATTGCATAAATTTCTTTATATCTTAAATTAGGATGAGCACTAAAAAATGAACTTTAAGTTTAGAAACGTTCGAGATAAAAGATAAACAATAAAAGGCAGTAATATGCATTTACTTTTGAGTTTATTCTTAATCTCTTATGCAGCCACTTTTCTCACTCCTTACCCAGGAGCTCAGCCCACCGCAGCGGGTGGCGCTTTTTGTGGAATCGCTGACAATGCCTATACAAATTTCTATAACCCGGCGGGTTTAGCGTTCCAAAAAGATTTTGACATAGTTTATGAAAATACCCCATTGTTTTTGGATATCCGTTACTGGGATTTTGCTGGTGCCTTGCCACTTAATAAAAATTTATCATTAGGCTTTTTCAGTTCCGGGATGTATTCTCGTTGGATTAATCGAGACATGTGGGGTGATTCTACAACTATAACATTTTGTGAATTTGGACCCGGTGTCGCTTTTGGCTACAAATTACACGATTTCTTGGGCTCGGGAATAAGTATAAAATACATTCAATCTTCACTCTCTATGAAAAGTCCATCTTATAACTCATGGACAATTGGCAGGTCTTTTGCTGCTGACATAGGGCTATTCGTAAAATACCCTTTCTCGTTTGGAAAAGCTGGGTTTGGTTTTGCTGTCCAACACATCGGTCCGGCGATGGCTTATACTGCAAGTTCTCCACTTAGTGGTGTGAAAGACCCACTCCCAATAACGATTAGGGCAGGGTTCTCTTACTCAATCTCAGCCCAAGAAGTTTATAAAACCAACCAGAAAGAGTGGTTTTGGAAATGGCTTAAAGAAAAGTGGCGATTGGTAATTGCCTATGATATAAGTAAGGTTAAAGAGGAACAAAAGTTCTGGCATTCTTTCGGATTAGAAATTCGACCGATTCCAATTTTAGCTCTACGATTTGGTTATTTCAGTGCCCCAGAACCAGATGATTATGCGGGTAGAAAAGGTTGGGTAAAAGGGTTGGGAATTGACCTTAAATTTATTAGACTTGACATCTCGGATGACTCTGCTTTTTTTTGGTCGAATCCTAACCGAACAAGATTTTCTTTTTCCCTTAATATCGGCGAACCGATTTTCCCAAGGAAAGGTATTTTGGGCAAATAAGGTAAAATATTTTAATCTATTTTTGATACCAAACTAAACATCTCTTAAGTCTAAGCAATCCCCGACTAAGGAAAAGACCCGGTGTCAGGTCTTGACATATGACAGAACCCACTGTAATTCTGGGCACACAATACATAATCCGCCTAAGGCGGACAGAAAAAAATAAGGGATATTTTGGGGCAATTTTAGATGAGGAGGCAGCCCCGAAAAGGCAGTGTCTGGTTTCTTGTGTTTGGTCGTTAGTGGAAGAGATTGTATCTGAATTTTTTCAGACCAAGGGTCAGCCCCTGACTCTGCTCCCCAGGTTGCTTAGGGGTCTACCCCCGTGTCTGCTCCCGAGTTTGCCTCCCAGTCTGCTCCTGAGTCTGCTCCCCAGTCTGTCTCCGAGTCTGCCTCCCAGTCTGTTCCCGAGTCTGCCTCCGAATCTGCTCCCGAGTCTGCTTCCGAGGCTACTCCCGAGTCTACCTCTGAGGCTACTTAGGAGACCACCCCCTAGGCGGTACCCCCTCCCTCTGACGAAAATACGATAAGCGATTGACGAAGGACGATTTAGAAGAAAATTTGGCTTGACAGAAGCATTAGTTATAACTAATCTTTTTCTATGTTTGTTTTTACCAAAGAAATGGCCGAACTTTTGAAAAAAATGCGAATAAAGTCTGGTTTGTCATAAGCCGAGGTCGCCGAAAGAATAGGATTATCTTCAAAAACTGAATAAATGAAAGGCGACGCTTCTATTTTTATTGAGAAAACTTTTGTTTTATGCATTCCCTAATAACTTACAATTCTAAAAATATCCTTTAGCCAATCCTCTTCCATACAAAAATCAAATGTAGAGGAGAAATTTTGGGGAACAGTTAGGCTATCTAATCAGGCGATTTCAAATTCTAAATTTTTCAAAAGTTCAGTGGTATCATTGGTGCGGTGAAGCATTCTTTTATAGGAAAGATTTAAAATAAGCAGCGGAACCCCGATCGCTAATAATCGAGGCCAGGTATCAAGAAAACGAGAGAAAATAGAATTATACGAATAAAATTGATACCAGCACCAATCCAACCCTTCCTGGAGTTGTTCGACGCTCATATTTTTTGGCTTAAAAACAGTCCGACCGCAGGTGTATAGTCGCCAGTCATAGGAAATCACGCGGTCTTCCTCGATTAACCTTTTCTGTAATGGAGTTCCTGGATAAGGCGTAAGCACACCAAATGAGGCAACCTCTAATTTATTCTTTTTGGAAAATTCAACGGTTCGTTCAAACACGCTTCGGTCATCGGTGTCGAGTCCGAGAATGAACGAACCCTCGATTAGAATACCATGGTCATGAATCTTTTTAATCTTTTCACTCATTAGCGATGCTTTCTGATAGCGCTTATTCACTTCGGCTAAACCTTCTGCCGTAACCGATTCCAAACCAATGAAAACACCTTTGCATCCACTCTTTGCCATCAAAGTCAAAAGCTCATCATCATCTGCCATGGTTAAGGATGCCTGACCCAACCACTTAATCTTTAATGGAATCAAAGCCCGGCACAATTCTTTGGCATAGTTTCGATTGCCCACTATATTGTCATCGAGAAATCCGATGAATTTAGAATTGGTTTGTTCAATTTCTGCCACCACCGATTCAACCGGTCGAGTTCGAAAGGTGCGACCGGAAAACAGATTGGCAGAACAGAACGTACAATCAAATGGACAGCCTCGGGTGATTTGGATAAGTGAGGTGATTAGATATTTTTTGTCCCGATACAATTCCCTGCGGGGAAACGGTATATTTGCCACATCGGGTAATGCTTTGGCTTGGTACCGCGGTTTAAGTTCCTTATTCTTAAAATCATCTATCAATTGATGCCATACCAGTTCAACTTCACCAACAACCACTGAATCGCAATAACGCAGGGCTTCATCCGGCAGCACAGAAGGATGGATTCCACCCAGGATAACTTTAGCCCCACGCTTGCGGAACTCTTGGGCGATTTTATAAGCACGGGGCGCGGTCGGTGTCATCGCGGTTATCCCTACCAAATCCGCACCGTCATCAAAATTGATGTCTTCCATATTTTCATCGATATAATGGACCGAAATATCTTTTGGGGTTAAAGCACCGATAATGCCTAATGATAATTGAGGCAGGCGAAATGCCTTACCTTTCATCTTCCGTTTCTTTTCGTCTTCCCAAGTTGGAACAATTAAATCTAATCTCATGCTCGTGCAATAACTAGACCGAACACTTCCCGAACCCCGGCTTCCAACAAGGTTTGGGCGGCTGAATTGATGGTTGCACCTGAAGTTATCACATCATCGATTAAGATTACTTTTTTGTTAACCACTGTCTTATTATCTTTAATTATAAACGCTCCCTGCATATTTTCAATTCTTTTCTTACTATCTAATTTGGTTTGAGATTTGGTATTTTTCTTACGCCAAAGCGCATTAACGACCGGGATACCGGTCAGCCTTGAGACCTCAAATCCTAAAAGCTCAGATTGGTTAAAACCGCGCTCTCTTTTTCGGGCAGGATGTAATGGCACCGGGACTAAAACCTCGGCTTGCTTTAGGATTGGGTCAGAATTTAATAGTCCGGTTAACGCCTTACCGAAAATTTCAGCCAATGATTTCTTTCCCTGATATTTTAAAGCATGAATCAAAGGAAGAAACGGCTCGGTGTAGAATCCTAAAGCTCGAATCCGGGGTAAGGTTAGGCTAGATTTACAATTTTTGCAGCTCTGATTGTAACCTAATGGATAACCACATTGGGCACACACTCCTAACCAGGAACCGGTGATTTTGTTATAACATTGGTAACATACGATTCCTGAATCAATCTCTTTATTGCAACCGAAACATATTGGAGGAAAGAGAAAATCCAAAACCGATTTAAAGAAATAAGAAATTTTACTTCTTATCCTTAATAACATTGGTTTTCTTTCTGGTTAGAGCTAATATCATAATTATTGAGCCGGCAATTAGAATTAAAGAGATTGCCTGGTTGATTAAGAAATTACCCGAATCTTCATAATAACGAACAAAATCAATGAGAAAACGATAAAGTGAGTAAAGGGCAATGATGATAAAAAAAAGTATGCCGTCTCTGAGTTTGCGCTTTTCCAACCATAAAGCGATAAAGAATAATGATAGCCCAGCCAAAGAAGAATAGAGTTGGGTAGGATGAATTTTAATATCGGGAAAGAGATAACCAGCCAGACTGTTGTGAGGGAATATGATGCCGCAAGGCAGGTTAGTCGGCTTGCCGAAACAGCAACCATTAAGAAAACAGCCAATCCTTGTGAAAAATTCACCTAGTACAATAGCTGGTGCCACCGCGTCAAACATCTTGAGCAAGGGCATCCTTTGGCGGCGGGCATAAAGAATTCCAGCCACAATTGCTGAAACTAATCCGCCATAAAACATTAATCCGGCTAAACCACCCCGCCAAAAAGCAATAATGCCAATTAAGTCGTTTTTGAATTCACTCCAATGAAATATTACATAAAGTAATCTTGAACCAATAATCACCGAAACCAGGACAATCAGTGCCAAGTCGGTAATCTTTTTCGGCTCCACCCCAAATTTCTTTGCCCGCTTCTCGACTATCTTTATCCCGACAACAAATGAGATAAAAAGCATCAAACCATAGGAATAGATGTTCAGATTGCCGAGTTTCAGGAGAACCGGGAACATGTAATTTTTTTAATTAATAGCGGTATAAACCGATACGGCTATATTCATCCTAAAATTGCCAATTTCTTTTCTGGAGATTTCATTAAAGACGATTCTTCAAGATAAATAGAAATTCGGAGACCTCGTTTTGTTTGGAACGAAACTGTCGGATAATTTTCTTCTGATCCTCTTTGCTCTGGACATTTTTCAGAGTTTGCAACAACAATTTCATGTCGGCAACTAACGCTTGAGAAAATCGGAAAGCATCTTGTTCATCTTTATTAAACTGTTCAGTTCGAGCGCGAGTTGCAATCTTATTCAACTTAAACTCTAATTGGCTGAGCTCCTTTGCCATACGGTCGACTTCACTCAATTTAGTTTCGGCTTCCGCCTTGCTCGGTGAAGTAGGAGTTTTTTGGGTTTTAGGCTGATATTGGACACCTACTTCTTTTTTTGGCTCGGATTCAGGTTTTGGTCGGGCGATCAATAATGCTAATACAAGTGCAATTATACTGCCCCCGATAATTGCGATAACAAAAACCGTACTGCCTTTAAAGAATTGACTTTTAGCCGGTGTGAGAATAAAGTCGCTGCCGCAAGCAAAACAGTGAGTCTGACCTTTCAGGACTGGTTCACCACATTCCGGACATCTTCTCATCGGCTACCTTAGAGATAATTTTTTATTGTTTAGCCTGATAATCTAATAAAACTTCTTCATATACTAATTCACTATCGTAATCAATAGCATAATCCCGGACGATGCCGACATTGGGAGCATAATAAATATATCGTGTTTCTTCATTTTCCGGGTCATCGTATCGAACTAACCAAACATCGGAAAAGGTTCCGGCTGGGACCGTAAGGTCTTCTTTATTATCAATCCGAGCATTTATTGGATCATCGTCAATCAAGAAAGTCCAGGCACTATCCACTTCTAACGGGAATTTTAAATAGATATAGGAGTCAGAATAAATATCTTCATAGAACAGAACCATCGTATCCGTTACCAGGACATAGTTTGTTTCTACTGCTAGTTGAGTCCCGGCGGTGTCATAAAAAGTTTTAACCCAATTTTGCGCATTGATATTTCCGATTAGGGTATTACCGGAAAACTCACGAATAAAGTAGCCGGGCATTTCAGTATCTTGATATCGCCACCAGCTACCCCCGCCATGAGGGAAATAATTTTCGTCTTGAATTTGCTTCTTGCAACCGAACCCAAAAACAAAAATAATAACAAGAATGATTAGGTTGAGCACATAAGTATTCTTACTATTTCTCTGTTTTTTTGTCATTTTCTCGTCTCCTTTTTTATGGTTATTATAATAAGTTTTCTTTTTACGTCAATGACCAACGAGAATTCGCTTTGCCCGTTCAATGTCTTCTTTAATCTGTTCAGTAAGACTCTCGGTATTCGGAAATCTCTTTTCCGGGCGAATCCGGTCAACCAACTCAATCTTGAGCAGAGCGCCGTATAATTCTTTTGAGCAATTAATCAGTGATGTCTCAATTGTCCTCTTGTCACCATTAAAAGTTGGTCGATGCCCAATGTTCATCGCTCCTAAATATTTTTTGCCCTGGTGCCAGACAGAGACAGCATAAACACCTTCGGCTGGAATCAATTTTTCGACTTCTTTCGCTTCAAGATTCACGGTGGGGAAACCCAATCGTTTACCAATACCCAAGCCCTTGGTTACCGTTCCGGAAATCACATAATTTCTGCCTAACAGGCGATTGGCGGTTTTTATATCACCTAAAAGTAATCGTTCCCTTATTCTTGTGCTTTTAATTGGTTCTCCTTCAAATAGAAATTCCGGAACCACAATAAGTTCAAAATCGAACTCGTCGGATAAATTTTTTAAAAGTTCAATACTGCCTTGACCATCTTTACCAAACTGATGGTCGTAACCCACGACAATCGTTGTGGGATGAAGCGAGTTTAAAATTTGACTCTGAACAAACCGGGCAGGCGGC
>JAOUPE010000069.1 GCA_029880025.1 Caldifarciminota bacterium | reverse complement strand
CGGCGAACTTATTTTAGGTGCCAAACAAGACCGGATGCTCAAAGAAGATGTTTTAATACCTCCTTTTTCCCGCTGGATTGAAATCCCGGTTTATTGCACCGAGCATGGACGGTGGACCGAACAAACTAAAACATTTCAATCCAGAGGTTTAATTGCTTCTGGCTTGCTGCGTGCCCGAGCAAAAATGACCGAAAGTCAGGCTGAAGTTTGGGATGGTGTAGGTCAGGTTCAGGCTGAACTCGATGTTAAAGCACCAACCAAGGCATTTAAAGAAGTGTATGAAGCGCCAAATGTCAAAGACCAGTCCCAACCCTATCTTAAAGAACTTCTGCCCATACCCAAGCGAGCAAAGAATACAATTGGTGTTATTGTCGGAGTCGGTGATGAGATAATTTGTGCCGACCTTTTTGCCAATCATTCACTATTCGAAAGACTTTGGGAAAAACTACTCCGTTCCTATGTGATTGATGCCTTATCTAAACCGTCGGCTGATGGAATAAGTTTAGACCAAGCCTCGGATTTTCTGAAAAGTGTTAAAAAAGCATCGTTCACTCAACTTCATACCGTGGGTGCAGGTCGGTTAATCCGAATCAACCGCAATGTTAGTTCTGGTTCTGCTTTAATATTTAATAACGACATTGTTCATCTCGATTTGTTCCCGAGTCTTATTACAGACCCCAAACATTAGGAATCTTTCGAGAAGTTGCTCACAGAGTAGTCTGCCAATTCACTGTCTGAGTAATTTCCTATTTTGTCTACTAAGCAACTTAGTAAATCGCCTGCCAGGCTAACCCCACTAATTGGGGATTGACACTATATATTGTGGTCTGGAAATTGGACTGGCTGGTTCTATAAACCATAAGATATAAATTTCTCTAAAAAACAATGACTTATAAGAATTGAGACTATCTTATAACCTGAATTTCAATATTGGCTTGCTTGAGCATCTCAGCCGCAAGTGAGTCAGGATAGGGGTTTTTTACCTTAAATCCTGTAATGCCCGCATTTATCAATAACTTAGTGCAGGTGATACATGGTTGATGGGTGCAATAGAGGGTGGCGTCAGCGACTTTGATGCCAAATGAGGCGGCTTGGGCAAGGGCGTTCTGTTCAGCATGGACGCCACGGCAGATTTCAATTCGCTCACCGGCTTTTATTTTCAATTTCTTTCTTAAACAACCCAGGTCTTCGCAATGGGTCAAACCTTTGGGTGCGCCATTATAGCCGGTGGCTAAAATCCTTTTGTCCTGAACGAGCACGGCACCTACTTTCCGGCGCAGGCAGGTGGAGCGTTCAGCTACTAATTCGGCAATCCGCATAAAATAAGAATCCCAAGTAACCCGGTTTTTTTTGGTCAGTTGCCGCCTTGAGCAAAGATTATTTTTAGCAACAGAACGTTTCTTCACAGTCAAAAATAGTAATTTATTATCGCAAGAAATCAAGTAAATCTTTCTTGACGTTAAAAAAATTTTTCGATATAATACCGGTTAATGGCAAGGACATTTAAACCAATACCGATACCAAAAGGTGTTAATGTCGAAGCAAAAGATGCTAAATTTATTGCGAAGAGTCCATTAGGAACTTTGGAACTGGCAATAGATACTAATCTCAAGTTAAATGTCAGTAACAACGCACTTAGCATCGAAAAGATTGGCGAAGTAAAGCCAGCAACCTTCGGAACGACCCGGGCCCTGATTATTAATATGTTGAAGGGTGTGAGTAAGGGCTATGAAAAGATATTAGAAGTCAGAGGCATGGGTTTTCGAGCCCAAAAGACCAAAGATGGAGTACAACTTCTGGTTGGTTATTCCCATCCAATAAATATAGCACCTCCAAAAGGTATAACTTTTGAATTAAAGAATATACCAAATCCGGAAGACCCCAAAACCCAGATTACCGAAATAATTGTGAAGGGTATTGATAAACAATTAGTTGGAGCTACGGCAGCGCAAATTCGAAGGATAAGCCCGCCCGATGTTTATCACGGCAAGGGGATTCGGTATCAAGGTGAATATGTCCGTAAGAAAGCTGGCAAACGGGCAATAGTCGCCCAGACCTAATTACAAGTCATACAGATTACAGCGATAGTTACCGATGACCGCGGTGGTTTTTTATCGTTGTAATCGTTATTAATTGTTATTTCTTTACCAGCTCTCTTCCTTCTGAATCCTTTAGTTTATTGGTTGCGATTAAAATCAGGTCAATTATGTACCAGATTCCTAAACCACCCCAGGTGATGAGCTTTAAGATACCGAGCCCAACATAACCTAAATAGAATCGGTCAACACCGATATAACCAAGAAAGATTGAGAAGAGCAGAGCAGTCAGCCAGTCTTTACCACCTTTTGCTTTAGTTATTAAACCGACGCCGCATTTTACGCAGACTTCGGCTTGAGGCGTAGTTTCCGCACCACAGTTCTGACAATATTTGGTGCCGGCAAACGGTTTTGAACCGCAGTGAATACAGATTTCTGCAGTTTCTGCTACTTCTTTGCCACAGGCTCGACAATACATCGTTACCTCCTTTTTAATAATTTAAATTGTTTTTGCTTAATTTCAAGTCTTTTATTGTTTTTTCTTTACAACTAAACAATCGGCAATCAAATCATGAAGGGCTTGTTTTTTCTCGGTAAATGCCGCCATGATAAAACCGATATATAAAATGATTCCAGAGATTATTTTCGCGAAGTGTCTGCCGGTTGCTCGGGCGAAGGAGATGCGTTTGCCATCAAGGTCGGTTACCACGATTCCTAAAGCCATCTTACCCAAAGTTGCCTGTAATGACGAGCTTTCCATTAGCGCATAATAGACCCAACCCAGTAAGATATAAGAAAGAGATAAGTTAGTGAACAGCAATGGCTTTATTTTGGTAAAAAACAAAAACGGGACGCCAAATCTACCGAAAACGATGCGTCCGGCAATACTTAAAAGAAGACCATCAATAATGACCGCGACCAATCTTCGCCAGAAACCAGCGTATTCGCCGCTGGTTTTAACCGCTTCCTCAACCAACCTTGTGCCGCATTTTATGCAATATTCGGCTTGGGGACCGGTTTGGGCACCACAAGTAGAGCAGTACTTATTGCCTTTCCTTGGTTTGGCGCCGCAATGGACACAGATTTCAGCGGTCTCGGCTAATTCTTTACCACAGTTTCGACAATACATTTTAACCTCCTTAACAAAACGAATTAATCGAATGATAGCGAATTTGTCGAATATAACAATTAGAGAAGTTTATTTTATTCGCTACCATTTGCATAATTTCGTGATTTTTATCTTCGCCTCCAGCCCTTGGGCGGTTTGATAGTGCCCAGCTTGGGTATACCCTTGCCCAAACTTTTGGTAAGTTCTTTTGCTTGTTTAAACTCTTTTAATAGCCGATTCACTTCTTCAACTGAAGTGCCACTACCTATAGCAATACGTTTTCGTCTTGAGCCGTCAATGATTTCGGGTCTTGCCCTTTCTTGTCTGGTCATCGAAAGAATTATCGCTTCGGTCCGAGTAAAATCTAAGTCGTCAACATTTAATCCTTGAGCCCCTGGTATCATTCCTAACAATTTTGACAAACTGCCCATCTTTTTAACCGCTTTTAACTGGTTCAAAAAATCTTCTAAATTAAATTCGCCTTTGATGAATTTTTCCGCGGCTTTTTTCTGGTCCTCGACTTTTACTACGGATTCAACTTTTTCCACCAGGCTCGCAATATCACCCATGCCTAAAATACGAGAGGCGATGCGGTCCGGATAAAATTCTTCCAAATCTTCTACTTTTTCACCGGTGCCAATGAAGAATATCGGAGCACCGGATACCTTACGAATTGATACTACCGCGCCGCCTTTAGCATCACCGTCCATTTTGGAAACAATACTGCCTGAAATACCGAGTCGAGAATGGAATTCGGTAGCTTGATTAACCGCATCCTGACCGACCATGCCGTCAACCACTAATAGATTGTAATGAGGTTTTGTCTTTTCTTTAATCTCCTTGAGTTCCTGCATCAATTCGTCATCGATATGGAGTCGGCCCGCCGTATCAAAGATAACGAGTTGGTGTTTTTTACCATTCGCCTGGTCTAATGACTTCAAAGCAGTTTTTAAGGCAGAATCGGTAACCGGGAAGAAATCAGCTTGGACTCGTTCGGCAAGGAGTTTTAATTGTTCTGAGGCAGCCGGTCGTTTTGGGTCGCAGGCAACCAGCAGCGGTCGTTTATTTTTATAACGATTAGCCAATTTTGCCGCAAAGGTGGTTTTACCAGTACCTTGTAAGCCGACCAGGTTAATGATTAAAGGGTCAGCCGAAAATTGAATCTTTTCCGGTTTTTCGCCCAAGAGTTTCACCATTTCTTTATATAATATTACGTTAACCAATTCGCCAGGTTTCAAACTCTGGTAAATTTTTTCTTGCTCTAAACTGGCTTGGAGATTTCGAATAAATTGACCAACCACTTTATAATTAACATCGGCTTCTAAAAGCATGGTTCGAATTTCCCGCATCGCTTCATCGATCTCTTTACTGCTTAATCTGCCATAGCCTAAAAGCTTACGCTGCAGTTTAACAAATCGGTCCTGGATTATTTCGAACATCGCAGTTCCTCGATTGCTTGTTTATAACTCGGAGCTTGGAAAATCGAGGTGCCGGCAATAAGGATATCGACCCCGGCTTCTTTTAACCGCTGCGCGTTTTTGCCATTAACCCCACCATCAACCGCAATTAAGGCTTTGGAATTGACCGATGCAAGATGTTTTTTAATTAACCGGATTCGGTCTATACTTTCCGGAATAAATGCCTGACCGCCAAAGCCAGGATGAACGCTCATCACCAAAATTTCTTCAACCTGGTTGGCATATTTGAAAACCGATTCAATCGGAGTTTCAGGATTAAGCGAAATTCCGGCTAATTTCCTGGCTTGATGAATCTGCCGGAGGCAGACCGAGGTGTGGTCCAAGCACTCGGTCGCCTCAATATGAAAGACCACGCCATCTGAATCATTGATGAATTTATCAATCAAATCTTCTGGTTTTATCACCATCAGATGACTGATGATAGGCAGATTGGTTATCTTTCGCACACTCTTTAGAATCGGAACGCCGAAACTTAAATTGGGGACAAAATGACCATCCATCACATCAAGATGCAGTGCGTCAACTCCAGCTGCTTCGACCGCTTTTATCTCTTGGGCAAGATGCAGGAAGTTACAGTTAAGTATCGATGCCGCAACTTTCATTTTACACGTTTTTTGGCGATGATTAATTTGACCGTATCACCAGGATTTATTCTCATGCCTTCTTCTGGATATTGTATTATCACTCTTCCGGTTATCTCGTCGGAGTCCAATTCTTTGACCTCGCCCAAAATCAGACTTCGGGTTCGAATCGATTCTTGTGCCACGCTTATATTTAAACCGACCAAATTGGGCATCAATCTATTAAGGGGCGGCGGGCTGCTCGACAGGTAAATTCTTACCAGATCACCTTGTTCAGCCTCACTACCTGGTTCAGGCAGGGTAGTGATTACTCGTCCGGGTGGAATTAGACTCGATTGTAAAGATTCCACCGGACCGGTTTTTAACCCAATGTCTTCCAGGATTGATTTTGCCTGTTCTAAACCGAGCTTAGCAACAAATGGCACATGGACTTTTTTTTGACCTTTACTGACATTAATTGAGATAATGCGACCAATTTTTGCGTAGCCGCCGGCTTTTGGTTTCTGGGCACTGACATAACCAACCGGATAGGTTGTATCAAATACTTCACGCACTTCTCCTAAATGGAAACCCTGCTGGGCGATAATCTTTTTGGCTTCGAGCAAGTTTTTACCTATCACATCAGGAACTTTTTTCTCTTGACCCTGGCGGACTAACCAGGGCATAATGACGAAATTAAATAACAGTAGACCCAGGACAAACGACACAATCACCGCCGAGATAATGGTAAAAACGAATAGAATTCTTTGTGATTTCGGTTTATTTGACTTCATTATAAATTCAACCCCGAATAACTCTGAAAGATCTGAACAGACCCCAAGAAATCTTCTCGGTGCTTTCGAAGATATTCGGTGTTTAATTTCATCGCAGACCTTCTTGATTAAATTTCTCGATTGGTTTTGGACGTTGACCATTGATAAAGTCAGGTCCGGTAATTAACCTGCCGCCTTCAATTTTTATTTGGAGGATATTCAATAAACCTTTTCCAGTTCCGACAATCAAATCTTTATTGGGTAATATGATCTTGCCTGGTTCAGAATCAGAAAGCCGGGGATGCCCAATAATTTTTGAACGATAGATTTCTACTCTTTTATGTCGAAAATGGGTATAGGCAGCCGGCAGCGGTGAGAGTCCTCGAATCAGGTTATTGATTTCGAGGTTGGTTCGGTTCCAGTTAATGATTCGGTCGGCATCCGTGATTTTCGGTGCTGGTATGACTTTGTTTTCATTTTGAACACAGCTTGGAAAATTGCCCTTCTCAACCAGGGCTAAGGTCTGGACCAAAATTTCAGCCCCAAGCCGGGCAAGCTTTTCAGTCAATTCACCGGCGGTTTCGTCTTGCCCAATTTCAACCGCAGACTGCATAATAATTGCTCCGGTATCCATTTTCTCATCCATCAGAAAAGTCGTGACACCGGTCTGTTTTTCACCATTAATTATTGCCCAGTTGATTGGTGCCGCACCCCGATAACTTGGTAAAAGCGAAGGATGGAGATTGATAAACCCTTTTTTGGGTAAGCCGAGTAAAGGTTGTTTAATTTTATAAGCATAAGCAGTAAGAACACAAACCTCTGGATTTTTCTGGGCTAACACCTCATAGAATTCCTGGGTATTGGGATTTTCCGGTTCATAGACTTCGATGCCTAATGCTTGAGCCTTGATTTTTACCGGGTTGGGCAGGACTTTTAATCCGCGTCCCTTAGGTCGGTCTTTGGCGGTTACAACGCAGCCGATTTCAAAACCGGCTTGATAGAGTTTAGTTAAGCTCGGAACGGCAAAATCGGGTGTGCCAAAAAATGCGATTCTCATTAATGGTAATACAAGATGCTATTTTCGACTTTGACTAATCTCATCGATGCGATTTTTTAATAATTCGATTCGGGTTTTACCAAGATGGTCAATGAAAAAGACACCGTTTATATGGTCGATTTCGTGCATGAAGACCCGAGCCAGAAAACCTTCTGCCGTAAGCTTGATTGTTTTACCGGCTTCGTCTAAGCCCTGGACAATAACCTTGGTGGGTCGAGTGATAACCTCGTTAATTCCTGGAATTGAGAGGCAGCCTTCCTCTCTTTCAATTTCGCCGGAAATTTCTAACAGCTCCGGGTTAATTACCGTAAAAGGTTCGGCTTCGATGCCGACTCCTTTTGGATTAATCGCAATTACCGAGACCGGAACCCCAATTTGATTTGCTGCCAAACCTAACCCTTCTCGGGCAAGCATTGTTACTTTCAAGTCAGCAATCAGCTGTAAGATTTCCTTATTTATCTTTTCAGCCGGTTTTGTCTTCTGACTAAGAATCGGGTCACCAATGATTCTTATTTTACGCTTTCTGCCTTTGACCATTAAAAATTTAGATTAGGATAAACTCTTTACTGGGCTCCGATTTTATAAGAGATTGAGCCTTTTTCCAGTTCGATTTCGACATTGTCGGCAATTTTAACCACAAAGGTATTCTCCCTAACATTGGTGATGATACCATGAATACCGGCGCTGGTGACGATTCGGTCGCCTTTTTTCAGATTGGTAACCATCT
>JAOUPE010000004.1 GCA_029880025.1 Caldifarciminota bacterium | reverse complement strand
AAAAGAGAATCCATCTTATCAGAAATTTGCCTTAGAATATTTTGAATATTTAGCGGCTTTGAACAAACCGGGAATGAAGATGGTTACTGAAAAATGGCAAAGAGCTGGATTGAAGTTACATATCATCTCTGGCATTAAAAAGACTATCAATTCAGTACTTAGAGGTGAGATTAAAAGGATTTTAGCTAAAAAACCATTGCCAACCGGAAAGCAAGAGAAAATGGCGATTGGACTTACCGAGTATCGAATAATAATTGAGCGAATCGAAGCCGAAGCTCATAAGCTTTTATGTGAATTGAGCATTCCTGCGCCCTGGTTTTCACTTTATAAAGGTTTTGTTCGCGAATGCTATAAGGCATTGAAGAAATATTATGGCAGGAATCAGGGATTATTGAATAAATCCGCCTTAGGCGGATTAACCGATATTGTGCGCAAATGGGTAAAAGAAGGGTTAAAAGAAGATGTATTATTAAAATTACAGGAAAACGTTATTTCGGTCTATAATAATTTGAGAATGAAAGGGATTGTTAAGAATTAAATAAAAATGAATCGTAACCACAGATTAACACAGATGGACACAGAACATGAATAATTGGCGATTAGAAGAAAAAGAACGTATTAAATTCTATAGAATCAACCCTTCGCCCGGTTTAAATTTGGTTTTTACAACTCGAAATCCAGGAGTGTCAAAAGGTGGTTATCGAAGTTTAAATCTATCTTATGATGTGGGTGATGACCCAGAGAATGTTAATAAGAATTATGTTCGGGTTAAAAAGGCTTTGGGTATTGATAAGATTTTTACCTTGAAACAGATTCATTCGAATAAGATTTTCTATTTAAACTCAAATAATTTCAAAGAAGAATTAGAAGGCGATGGATTATTTACTGACGAAAAAAGATTAGCAATCGGAGTTAAAGTTGCGGATTGTCTGCCAATTTATATTTTTGATAAGAAATATAAGGTAATCGGTATTGCTCATGCCGGTTGGCGCAGTACTTTGGCTCAGATTGGTATGAATTTAGTAAATGCAATCACTCAGAAATTTGGATTAAGCCCATCTGACCTGAATTTCGCGCTCGGACCCTGTATCGACCAGCCTTGCTATGAGGTTGGATTTGAACTCCTTTCTCGGTTCTTTAATAATCTGCCCGGTTCGGAAAGTTTCTTTGTTCAGCATAATCGTAGACTATATCTTGACCTAAAAAGTCTAAATGGTTTTCTTCTAGGGAAACTTGGACTTACTGAAATTGCTTCTTTAGATTATTGTACCAAATGCAATCCTGATTTCTTCTATTCGGTGCGTCGGGATGGTATATCCGGTCGTAACCTTGCCGTAATCTATTTTTCTAACAAATAAAAAGGGCTGAGCCGAAGCCCAGCCCTAAATAATTGTTAGTGTTTAGTTGGTCACAATGAATTTCGTGCGCGCTTCGAATTTATCCGCTTTCATCTTCACAATGTAAACACCACTGCCCAGTTCTCGACAATCGGTATTGACTCGATAATAACCCGGCGCCTTAGTTTCTGAAATTAAGCGTTTGACCACTCTTCCGTTGATGTCATAAATCATAAATTCAGCCGGACTTGGTTGGGGCAAGGCATAGCTAATCATAAGATTATTGGACGTAGGATTAGGATATGGTTTAAAAAGTTCGAATTTTATCGGCACCGTATAACCCCGGACCGCGTCTGCCATGCTCGGCGCAACTGTCAGCCATTCGTCAACCGCATCGTTATCAGGATTCTCATCGGTCTCAAGATAGGTCGCCGCATCCTCATTATAGTAACCAGCCACAGCAAGCCATGAGTCAAATGTTACTGTATCAATCTCACCCGCACCTAATCTAACACAACGGAAATCAGAGTATGCGCAACCAATATTGAAGAAGACGTAAAACTCTTCATAGAATCCACCAAAGTTCTTCACGACAGCAGTTGGTATTACGGTACTATCCGCAGTTATTGTGCCAAGTGGTTCAAGTATCTCAAGTACTCCAACATCATGCCCAGCCCCAGGCTGAACCTCATACTCGACTGCAACCTCATAAAGCACTGGTGATTCGTTAACTGTGCCACAACCCATCTCGACTTTGTATTGGAAATAATGATGACCCGGTGTGGTTACCCCTGAAATATCAAACTCACCGTTTGGTGGTCCGACCGGAACATCAAATGGTCCTTGCCATGGATTAGTCTGAATCGAAGATGCGTCGGCACCTGACCTAACCCAGAGTTTACATATCGTACCTGTCGGTCGCGCCCCGTTCCAGTGCAATTTTAGCCAGGAAAGTGCGTCGGTCTTCTGAAGAATCGAAGACTCAAGATAGCCATAAACGGCAAATTGGACGTCGATTACGTTCTCCCACCAGGCAAATTGACCCCCCTCTCTTGTAGCGAGAATATCCATATCGAAATCGGAACCACCTGGTTTATAATCTAAATTTGCAACAAAACACCAGTGCGCGTCAGGAAAGCTGTCATCAATCTCATTTAGAGTAAAAGTATTCAAGGGGTATTGACGGAAGAAACCGACCTTATTATAAACACCAACCACATCCGGTATACCATCCAAATCAATATCTTCACCGATACAGGCATCCGAATGATTATAGGCGTCGGTTCCGGTGCAGATGGTATGTTTTGTATAATTGGTACCTGAGCCGTCATTCTCATACCAAGCCATCTCCGGAGTAGACGCCCACTGAAATCCAATGAGCAGGTCTTTTTTGTTGTCATTATTGAAATCACGAATCGAGATGCCATCAATATCATCAGCCCCGGGCACGGTCCAGCTCGGCGTACTCGAGAAAGTGCCGCTGGAATTAATATAGACATCACCGCTATTGAATATATCGAGATAGTTATCATTGTTAAGGTCACCCAGATTAACCCGCCACCAGTTACCGGTATAATTGATGTTTTCCCGAGTGAAACTCATCGAACCATTGTTCCGCCACAGGTCGAGTTTATTACTGGTCGACCCATAAATAACGATATCCATATCACCATCATTATCAACATCGCCGACATCACAAGAGGTTCGATCATAATTGGTGCTTCCGATGGCGTGGAAGGTGAAGTTGAAACTACCAGTATTCTCAAACCAAACCGGACCTGGTGTCGTCGGTACTACGATATCCGGGTCATTGTCGTTATCAAAATCACCGCACCATATTAATCCATAACCAAAGTCACCCGGTATGGCATAGCGAGTCTGGTATATATAATTTACATTACCGGTTTCGACCATTTGGTTCTTAAAAATTCTGACCGAGTCTCTAACTGAAGCCCAAGCCGCAAGGTCAAGGTCGCCATCGCCATCAAAATCAGCCGGATATATTCCGTTACGTCCATCTATGTATGAAGCGGTTTGAATAATGTGTTTTATCCAACCACCCGGCATAGCTGTTCCTACCAGCGATATCTGCCCTGAGACATTGTAATTGATGCTATCCGATTGATAGAATGCCGAGCCCCAAGTAGTAACCGGGCCCAATATGCCTGGACCACCGACCCAATCGGTCTGGGCTTCCACCGCTTGCGGCAGAAGCAGGGTTATTGCTAAAAGTATGTTCATTTAACCTCCATTTCAAAAGAGCTTTAGATTTTAAAACGCCCCGTTTTTTTATAATTAAGTTGTGTCTCTGAAATATTGTCTATTATTTGGTTGTTGCAGTTTTAAATTGCTTTCACCAAATAATTAACTATTTTCCGAGACAGGCGCTTAACAGTTGTTCGGTTTAGTATAAAAATAGTTACAAAAAACCAAACCACTAATGTATACCTTTATTGGAAGACCTTGTCAAGAAAAAAACGTTAATTTTTGGCAATTTCGTGCCGTTTTTCCGTAAAATGGTTGGTATTTAGATAAGATAATTCTTTTTTATTGCAACCTCTTTTAAACAATTTAATTCGTCGCTCTAAAAAATAAAAAAGGGCTGAGCCGAAGCCCAGCCCTAAATAATTATTTGCGTTTAGTTGGTCACAATGAATTTCGTGCGCGCTTCGAATTTATCCGCTTTCATCTTCACTATGTAGACTCCGCTGCCTAGTTCTCGACAATCGGTATCGATTCGATAATAACCCGGCGCTTTGGTTTCTGAAACTAGTTCTTTTACCTTACTGCCGTTGATATTATAAACCGAAAGTTCAACATTACTTGGATTTGGCAGACCAAAGTTTATTGAGATTCGATTCGCGGTCGGATTAGGATAAGGTTTAAACAACTTAAAGTCGATTGGTACCTTGTCTCCTGAAATTCCATCCAGAGGTTCATTAACGGTCAGCCATTCGGCAACCGCATCGTTATCAGGATTCTCATCGGTCTCAAGATAGGTCACCGCATCCTCATTATAGTAACCAGCCACAGCAAGCCATGAGTCAAATGTTACCGTATCAATCTCACCCGCACCTAATCTAACACAACGGAAATCAGAGTATGCACAACCAATATTGAAGAAGACGTAAAACTCTTCATAGAATCCACCAAAGTTCTTCACGACAGCAGTTGGTATTACGGTACTATCCGCAGTTATTGTGCCAAGTGGTTCGAGTATCTCAAGCACCCCAACATCATGACCAGCCGCAGGAACCACCACAAATCTACTATAAGCAGTATCATTAGTTGGATTCTCATCGCCATCAAGCATGCTGTAGCACATAGCACTATAGGTGCCGATTGCTGCAGTCCAGGGTGTAAATTCCAGTGTATCAACCTCACCCGCATCAAGCGTGATTTCGAGGGTTTCACTATATACCTGGTCAATGTGTAACGTTTTAACCACTTGATGACTCATCTTATCGACTTTATAAACCGCTGGCTGTTTAACTACCAAGTTGTATGTGCTTAAATCAAAAGTAAACACGACATCAAAGGTTTCGGTCTCGGCACCAAAGTTTTCAACTACTGCGGTTGGGGTTACCGGGGTTCCTTCAAAGACTGTGCCGGTCGGAGTAAGCATCTCGGTCACACCAACATCATGGACCATTCCTGAGGTTACTTCGAATGAACCATATACGGTATCATTGGTCGGGTCATCATCACCAGCAAGTTGGCTATAAGAAAACGTATTATAAGAACCAGCCACTGCGGTCCAAGAATCAAATTCAACCGTATCAGTAGAACCTGATGCAAGGTTGGTTACAGTCTGGGTGTTACTATAGCCAGTGAATTCGAATTTAACCGGGAAGGTTTCAGTGTAACTGCTGAAGTTATGAACTACTGCCTTTGGGGTAACAACTGAACCGACAGGGATCGTGCCAGTCGGGGCAAGAATCTCGGTTACTCCAACATCATGACCTGGTGCGGCAAACTCTAACGGTGCAAAGTCGGCTCCGTAACCAGAATAATAGACATCAACACTTAATAGGTCGGATGACTGGACTTCGATTCGGCGAGCCGAACCATTAACTGTTACAGCATGCGTCCCGCCAGTATTTAGGGTTCCTGACCATAGAACAATATTGTTGTTAAGGTCCTTTATGGTTATGGAGTTATTATCGCGATAGGATAGGACATGGACATTCACACCAGCACCATTTATCGGAAAGACAAAATAGTTGCCAGCACCAAAACCGGTTGAATCTCGCATCGTTGTGAACCTTGCATATCCTGAACCTGACCAAGATAGGTATGGGGCAACACTGACCGATACGTTTTTATCGCTTGTTACTCTGACATATTGATTTTGTATCGTCTGGACACAGGCAATCTCGGTTCGATTTATCATACCGCTGGCAATTGTATCTCCAGTATCCATATAGGTTACTAAATAGCTGGTCGAGTCCTTCCAGGCAACAATATTGAGGTCGTTCTGCCAATTACCAATCCGACCCACCCAGGTATAGAAATCAGTGCCAACAAAAGGTCCGTTGCGTGCCGGAACACTATATTCCTGGTCAGCATAACTTAAGACCGAAACCGGATTTGTTGCCTCAACCTTTAACCATTTGTTCAAAGCAGTCGAAGTCAACTCGGCTCGCTGACCATCATCCAAAGTAGTGGTTAATAATGTATCACCATTAGTAAGGTTGGTAACCAAAACCTCGGTTCCATTGGTATAGGAGAAGACGATAAATTTCTCGCCACCCCATTCATAAGGCGGCATAAAGGTAAGAAATTTATTGGCAACCCCTTTGCCATCTTCATCTTTTGCAAAATAACCAGCAACATGAGCTTGACCACTAAGAAGAGAATATGGCTCAGAACCCGTAATATTGTAAATACCAGCTGAAGTGGTTGTATAATGATACTGGTCCTGGTTCAAGGTCCCGGTCCAGAAACCAGAGAAGTTCGTACTGTCGTGATATGAGAAAATATGTACTTGTAAGAAAGTATAAAATAAAGAGTTATAGTCAGTAAGAAAAGTCGCTCTATCAGGCTGTGAAACTTGATAAAAAGGCTGAAGCGTTACTCTGTCCATCTCACTTGTTCCTTGTTTTGGTCCACCTGGAATTGGTGTAAAACCAAAAGCAATGCCCATCACGAGAAAAAGCATGATGATACTAAGCGTTAATTTACTGTTCATTTAACCTCCTGAAATCAGGTTGCTTAAATTGCTGCAAAATGGCGCCTCAGAATAGTATTTTTTGTTTTTCCAGGCTCCTCTTTTCAAAAACCAACAAGGAGCAGGCGCCAATCCATTTGTGTTTAACTTTTAAACACCGTTGTTATATTAGCTTCAGTAGCAGTATAAACCAGCAAATAGACCTGTCAAGTGGAAATCTTATAAAATTTGGTAATAATTTGTCTTCAGGATAGGTTTTTCTTGGTTTATCTTTATATCAATTGACCTGGTTTTAGCCAGTGCACTATTATTTTTATAAAAATTGGAGAGTTTATTCGGTTTTTTCTTCAGTAGTTTTGTTTTCTATCGGCTCGATTTTAGATTTGCCTTGCCCTTGTTTTGTCCAATACTTTTCCAAATATTCGTCGCGCACCCTTTTCAGTTCAACCCTTGGGAATAGCTGCAATAGTTCCCAGCCTAAGTCCAATGTTTGCTGAATTGAGCGGTCTTCGTATTCTCCTTGAGAAACATATTTCTGTTCAAACTCGTTGGCGAATTTGAGATAGAGCCGGTCCATCTCAGACAAAGCCGCTTCACCTAAGATGACCTGTAATTCTTCGGCTTCTTTGCCCCGAGCATAACCAGCAAATAACTGGTTGAATAAATCAGAATGGTCTTCTCGAGTCTTACCTTTACCAATACCTTTATCCTTAAGTCGGGACAAAGACGGCAAAACATCGATTGGTGGAGAGACTTTTTTACGCTGCAGACTACGAGACAAGATTATCTGACCCTCGGTAATATAACCGGTTAAATCTGGAATCGGATGGGTCTTATCATCCTCAGGCATGGTTAAAATCGGCATTAATGTAATCGAACCATTCTTGTCTTTAATCCTGCCACAGCGCTCGTAATTTGATGCTAAATCAGTATAGAGATAACCAGGATACCCTCTTCTACCTGGTATCTCTTTTCTTGCGGCTGAGATTTCTCTTAATGCCTCACAATAATTGGTCATATCAGTTAAAACCACCAGGACATGCATTCCACATTCATAGGCAAGATACTCGGCAGCAGTAAGCGCGGCGCGTGGTGTTGCAATCCGCTCAATTGCCGGCTCATCAGCCAGATTTAAAAAGAGAACGGTTCTTGCCAAGGCACCGCTCGTGCTAAAATCTTTTTGGAAAAATTCAGCTTCTTCAAAAGTAATACCCATTGCGCCGAATACAACGGCAAAAGTCTCTTCTTTGCCTAATACTTTTGCCTGACGAACGACCTGGGCTGCTACACGGTTATGGGGTAAGCCTGAACCAGAGAATATTGGCAACTTCTGACCACGGACCAAAGTATTTAGACCATCAATTGCCGAAATCCCGGTTTGGATGAATTCGTCAGGATACTCTCTGGCATATGGATTTATTGGTGCGCCGTTAATATCCTGCCATAAGTCGGGTATAATTGCTGGTCCGCCATCTCTTGGTCTGCCCAATCCATCAAAAACCCTGCCCAATATCTCTTTTGATAATGGAATCGTTATACCCTTGCTTAGGAACCGAATCTTACTTTGTGGTATGTCGATTCCAGCGGTCCCTTGAAATACCTGCACCAAAGCTCGGTCTTCGTCTACTTCCAAAACCTGACCCTGTCGAATCTCGCCCGACGGCAAATAGATTTCGACCAATTCTTGATATTTGACCCCGCTTACTCCAGAAACCAACATCAGAGGTCCGGCGATTTCGGTAACGGTCTGGTAGTCTTTAATCATTTTACCTCTTCGGTTTGAGTTAATTTCGATAGTTCCGAATCAATTTCGCCCTTTATCTTCTTAATCTTTTCCAGCTCGTTTTCGGGTATATATTTCATACGGGCAATCCTTTCTAAGACCGCTAACTTTTCAATATCGGTAATGTCCGCGCCTTTTTCCATCGTGTCTTTTGCCTTTTCATAAAAATAAAGGATTAAATCGAGCATGGCTGATTGTTTGGAAAGCGATGTATAAGTATCGATTTCATGGAAAGCGTTCTGATGCAAGAAATCTTCTCGAATCGAACGCGCAACTTCTAAAATGAGTCGGTCGGATGGCGACAGGCTATCCTTGCCGACCAGTCGAATAATCTCTTCCAGCTCAGCCTCTTTTTCTAAGAGTAACATGGCGGCTTTTGCCTGGTCAAAAAAATCTTTCGCCACTTTTTCGGCAAAGAAATCCTTTACCGTGTCGGTATAAAGCGAATATGAGTTAAGCCAGGATATTGCTGGAAAATGACGGGCAAAGGCGAGTTTGTCTTCGAGTGACCAGAAGACTTTTACCACTCTTAAAGTTGCCTGAACTACTGCATCGGACAAATCACCGCCTGGTGGCGAGATTGAGCCGATGACTGAAAGCGAGCCGGTTTTATCCGAATCGCCTAAGGTTCGAACCGAACCAGCCCTCTCATAAAATTCGGCAATCCTTGCCGAAAGATAGGCTGGATAACCTTCTTCGCCCGGCATCTCTTCTAACCGACCCGAAATCTCACGCATCGCCTCAGCCCATCTTGAGGTTGAATCGGCTTGTAAAGCTACCGAAAAACCCATATCGCGAAAGTATTCGGCAATCGTGATACCAGTATAAACCGAAGCCTCGCGTGCCGCAACCGGCATATTTGAGGTATTGGCAATTAAAACGGTTCGCTTCATTAAAGGTTGACCACTCTTCGGGTCAGTCAATTTTGGGAATTCTAATAATACATCGGTCATCTCGTTACCGCGCTCACCACAACCAATAAAGATGATAATGTCTGCATCTGACCATTTGGCAAACTGATGCTGGATTACGGTTTTGCCAGAACCGAACGGACCAGGTACGCAGGCGGTGCCACCTTTGGCAATAGGAAAGAATGTATCGATTACCCTTTGACCAGTAGGTAATGGCTGTGATACCGGAAGTTTTGCTTGATAAGGCCTTGCTCTACGCACTGGCCAGCGCTGCATCATGTAAATCTCTTTTTCTTCATCATCGGTTTTTATTCGGGCAATTGGTTCGGTTACGGTAAAATCACCTTCTTTTATCTCGACAATCTCTCCAGAAATTCCAGGCGGAACCATAATCTTTTGGGTGACAAGTTCGGTCTCTGGCACACTACCGATTACACTGCCTAGTTTAACCTTATCCCCTGCTTTTTTTTCTGGTTTGAAGTGCCAGCGTTTTTTACGATCCAATCCCGGAATATCAATGCCTCGGGTTATATAATCGCCGACTTGTTCCCGAATTATATTTAACGGTCGTTGGATGCCATCATAGATTGCTTGAATCAGTCCAGGCCCTAATTCGACCGACAACGGCTCAAATGTTGGATAAACCGGGTCGCCCGGCCCAATACCACCGGTCTCTTCATAAACCTGAATCGATGCCAGGTCGCCTTCAAGTCTAATTACTTCTCCAATTAACTTTTGGTCGCCCACCCTAACTACGTCATACATCTTGGAACCTGCCATGCCATTAGCCACTACCAAAGGTCCAGAAACTTTTACAATTGTCCCTTTTGTTTCTTTCATATTAAGTTTTATTGAATAACAAATCGGCTCCTATTGCTTTTGCTACTAATTTTCTCAAACGCTCAATCGTCATCTCGACTTTTGCGGTTGGTAGCGCGATAAAACAAGGAACCGGTGATTTTCTGGTTCGTTCCATAATTGGTCGTAGAAAAGGAAATAAATCTGGGGTAAAGAAGATGACCCTGACCCTTTCCTTTAATAATTTTTCTACCAGTCCGGTCACTTCTTGGCTCGGATGAATCGGTACGATTTCTAAGCCTAATGCTCGAAACGGCAAAATAGTATCACGCTCACCAATCACCGCAATCCGGTCATGCGCAGCCTTTGGTTGTTCTTGGTTGGTCTCTGAATCAAGCATATGCTAATGATTCCCTTATCTGGTCTTTATTCGCTTTACTCATGATTCCTTGATATATCTTACCAAGGTTTATTATTTCGTTTTCCTTATAAAGAAAGTAACCAACCAGAGGCTCAAAGCCAAAGGTAAAATACCGTGCCCGGCGAAGAAAAATTAGAAGATATTCTGCTGCCAGCCGTTCAAATCTTTGAAATGATTTGTTATTCATCAAGTATTGCACACCATCATTTACCACAAATCGATACGGCGTAAAAGAGAATCGTTCGATAACCGCATCGGCAGAATCAGTAGGAAGTTCAGGAAAATATGAGAATTTAATTATACCGCCTGGTATAAATGCCTGATTGAATAGATTACGTTCTTCCTTAGATATCATTACCCGAAGAAAGGTTCGAATGTTTTCTAAGTCGATTCGATGTTGATAAAACGCATGAAGAAAACCGCTAATTTGAGCAAGCGCGATGAGATAAGTCATAGCTGCTTTATCTATTTCAATATCAACTAGGGCTGGGTCATTAAAGGTCTCAAATGCCGCAATCGCCTGGGCGGTTCCTTTTTTAATAAATTCAGGAATACGCATACGCCAGAATACCGATCCTTCTTTTGCCAGCGCGGTTTGAATCGTTTCTTTTAATACTACAACCGGTATTGCACCAAAAGATGAAATAAAAATTTCTGGTTGGGCTGCCTTGGCAAGTTCTGTTTTAAGTAACAGCTTCAAATTATGTAAATCTTCTCGATGCATAAAAAGGTTCAATACCGAGTTGTCTAAACAGTACTTCTTTAAGAACTGGAAATTTTCGTTTCGGGCATCGTTTAATATTTCTTGGGTCGATGCTTTTTGAAATTGGGCATAAGGAGAATTGGCTAAATGTTTCAATAATGTTTCTTCGTCTTCAGCAGCCACAAATTGTTCATAACGGGTTCGGTCAAAAAGCATCGCTTCGCGGGCTCGGACCCTGCCAGTTACAAAAGAATAGCGATTATCTTCACTGGTTTTCTCCATCAAACAATTATCATATTCACAAATTACCGTTTTGTCAATAAGTTTTTAGGTCTTATGAGTAAATTCAGATGATCTTAATCACTAACAAATATACCTTCAAATTAAAATTTTGTTCAGCCTCTTTTACAACAATATTATTACTTATTTAATAAGAATTGTTGTTGTGGTTGTACTGTGAATAATGTTCAAATTGTATAACTATTTGAAAATAAGGAACTTACAATGTTGATAGATAAAAATATGCTCTGGAAAGTGTGGTTGAAAGGTCTGGTTTAGGTATGTTATTCACGCGCATGCACGAGAATTTCAACAGCTTATACACCTTTTATCCCCAAAATTAAATGGTTCAAGCGCTCATCGGTTTCTATATCCTGAGTTCTCATTTGTTCAATCTTATCGCAGGCGTGCAGTACTGTTGTATGGTCTTTTCCGCCAAAATAGGCTCCAACTTCTTTTAAAGACAGGTTTATTAACTTTCGCATCAGATACATCGCTATCTGCCGGGCTAAGGCTACATTTCTTGTCCTGGAATCGGATTTCAATTCAGAAACCCGCAGATTGAAATCATTAGCAACTTTCTCAATAATCTTTTCCTTAGTGACAAAATCGGTTTTGGGCACTATCGCATTTAGTGCCCTCTCTGCTATCTCTATTGTGATCTTTTTATTCTGTATGGAACTGATCGCAATCAATCGGATTAAACATCCTTCAAGCTGTCGTATATTTGAATTCACTCTGGATGCTATTGAGTAAGCTACATCCTGGCTCAGTTCAAACCCCTCCTTTTCTGCTTTTCTCCTCAATATCGCAATTCTTGTTTCAATATCTGGTGGTTGCAGGTCAACCACTAATCCTGCCTGCAACCTTGATGCTAACCTTTCTTCTAAGGTCGGAATTTCGTGTGGTGGGCGGTCCGAGGTAAATGCGACCTGTTTGCCCTCGCCATGTAAGTTGTTAAAAATATGAAAGATTTCTTCTTGAAGCCGTTCTTTGCCCACCAGATAGTGTACATCGTCAATCAAGAGTATATCCTGTGACCGGTATTTGCTTTTGAAATTGAGTGTATTTCCTCGCTCAATACCTTGAATCAGTTCGATGAATAATGTTTCGGCTGCAGTGTAATAGACTCTTAGCCCTTGTTTTAGTTTCTTGGCATGATTTCCAATGGCATGTAATAGATGGGTCTTACCGAGTCCGACACCACCATAAATCAGTAATGGGTTATAGACCTCGGCTGGTGACTCAGCTACAGCCTTACATGCGGCATAGGCAAATCGGTTACACTCTCCAACCACAAATGAGTCGAATGTGTAACGTTCCTGAAGTTTTGTAAGATAGGGTTGAACTTTGATTGAACGAATCTGGGTAACCGCATGGCTGTTCTGAGTTGAATCTTTGGTACAAAACACTACCCTTAATTGAGTATTTACTGTGTTCTTGGTTGCCTCTTCAATTGCGTTAAGATAATATTGTCCAATCCAATCTATAAAAAAACTATTAGGGACCTCGACTTTTAATATGTTGTCTTCTAATTGAATGCCCTTGGTTGGTGCTAACCATGTGGCAAACCCATCCTTGCTTACCTGTTCTTGTAAGACATCAAGGATTCTACTCCAAATTAAGGCGGCATTGGTTAGACCGGTTTTAATTTCAGATTTAGACTCAACCATTTCTTGCTTCACAGAACCTCGCTCCATGCTTCATATCAGTAATCATTGTTTATAACCTATTGAATTTATAAAGGTTTCATTTTGGATAAAAAACACGACCAAAAACAGTAAATTCTGAACGCTTTTCCACATAGTTGTCCACAATTCTTCTGGTCGTATATATTTGTTAATAAAGCAGTTACAGGTCATAAGAATTTTTTTCCACAAATTGTTTAGTAAAAGCAAATGCCGAAGCTATAATATTTAAAAAACCGGAAAAGTCAAGACCTCAATTGCCTAAACTCAATATAATCAGAAATTATTTTAACCCTTTTTCTTAATTTAATCATTCTCAGAATAAGTACTCTAAACCAGACGATTTGTTCATTGCACTGGGTCGTTAGAAGCAAAGTTTATGTTTCACGTGAAACTAAATATTAATTAAACCCGTGATATGTTTAAGTGGGGCAGAAAAATTCCTGTCTTCATTCTTTATTTAAGATACAATCTAAACTTATAATCTTTGGGCTTAAATGTGCTTTTCGTCTAATATTCCCATGTTGTGTCTAATTTTGGGCATAAATAGATAGTAGTAGTCTACGTTTCACGTGAAACGTAAACCACTCTGTTAAAATATTGGTTATGTTCTCAGAAATTGCCGTTTAACTTCTAGTAATTCGAATATTCTTACAAAATATGTAAAATCCGAGTTGATTAACGGGCGTGAACAAATAATTTTTAGGCAATGATAGTTATCAGCAGTGTGGGTCGAACCAGCTGACTTTTGCCTCTAAAAAATCTTTCCCTTAATATTTTTGTGCACTTTAATCATCTGATTTATAAGTAGAAATCGCCCAGATATTAGCTAAAGTCTTATTTTTTAAAATTGATTTAGAAAAAAAAGAACATCTAGAAAATATATTAAAAACACTAGCATTTTAAAGGGATAGAATCTGTAAGACTTTATAAATTAGAGACTTAAAACATCAATAGGGTTTAACGGTAAATTTGTATTTAGTATATTTGTAAAGAGAAAACCTTATATGTGTTCGTCGCAACGTATTTGTCTTGTATTGTATTTTAAGTTTCGGTTTTTATATTACTTAGGTTGTTAATCCAATATTATTATTTCTTAGGTTCTTCTGGTTCTTCTTTCGCGGTTTCTACTTTTGAAGGTTCAGGGGTAGTTGGTGTTGTCGATTTAGTTTCTAGTCTTTCTTCTTCTGATTTTTCGAGCAGGTTCTTATCGTCTTTCTTTTTCACTAATACTGAGTATATCAACACATTTCCAGAAAACCAGGTGGCAGCAGCATAGGAGAGAACAAAAAGCACGATGCAATAGAAAGCGATGCCGAAAAGGATTGAGCCAACATCAGTTGACCAATTGACCCATGTATAATAGGAAGGCTCGATTATCATCCCAGCTCTAACATAGACAAGTAATCTTTCGATAAATGTTCGTATAATTTCTGGAGTCCAGATGGGTAAGTTAATTTTTAGCATATGAGAGCCGTTAGCAAGCATGTCATAAATTTTAGCTCCGGCAAATACATGAACAACGACCGAGCCGATTTTGACGGCAGCCGCCGAAGCTAAGCCAAGGATGAATGCACCAGCCCTTGATAATACCCATAATAAAGCACCGTATACAACCAAACGCCAGGGTTGTTCATTAAAACAGGAAAAGACTTCGAAAAGAGTATCAAACGTATCGTTTTTAGTTGTGCCAACAATAGATGGACCAAGCATAAGGGTGAAAAAGAATACAATTAACAAATAGACAATGAACAGTGCTACGGCAAAGGCTGGTAAAGCCATGATACCGACAAAGATTTCGCCAAAGAAAGGTATGGCGCCGATTAGACTGAGGATTAGGCCGCAGATAACTAGAGCAATGACGAACAGCAAGGGGAGAATCGGACTTAGCAGTAACGCATTAGCATTTTGAAATGCATATTTAAAGGATTCTTTTATTTCAAAAAACTCGTCACCACGCAAATGCTCATAGGTTACTTTGCTAACCGCTGAACCGGTAATCAGGAAGACGGCGAGAAAATAGATGACGCCTACCGCCCAGACAAGCCAGGAATACCAGGGGTATGCTTGAGGAAAGGGCAAGAGACGATATTCAAGCCAAATTTCCTGGATATTCCAACCAGCCAGAAGGTAAGCGACATAAGAAATTATACAATAACCAGCAAAGCCGATTAAATACCCCAAGAAACACATCCATATCTTCTTGGCCGAAAAACCTAATCGGCAAGCACGGAAGAGGTCTTTATAATTAAAATGGAGTTGAGTCATTAACAATCTCCTTTCTTTTATTTAAGAACCAGCCGAGCCAAATACTCAATGTTAACTTATGCCTCCTTTCTAAAATTTCTGTGTCATGCGAAAGAACAGGTAAAGGATAACGGCTAAGCCGAACAACATAATCACCCAAAGCCAACGCAGCCATTTCAACCAATTGTAACGATTCTTTTCTGGAAACAGGCGGCGTTTAAACTGAATCATTTTGTACTCTTAAATAGAACCGACCAACTTCTATGGCTCAATGATTGGAAATTACTGTTAACCGAACCCACATCGCAACCGTCCCATTTGCGCACGTCCAATGGTAAAAATAAATTTCGTCTATGTCAAGAGGAAGTATTAAATTTATTGACATCTGGTTAATTTCAAATATTCTTTGCCAACGATTAGCTCAATGAAGACAGAAATTCCAAGAGACCATCTAAAAATAAAAGATGTGGAAAAACTAAGTCGAGAAAGAATCAAACTAAGAATTTCCAATCGTGGCAAGAACAAAATAAATGTTGCTCGAATGAAATTGGAGCGTGCATTAAAAAAGAGGATAACAATTTATGGAGTGAATACCGGTTTTGGCGCATTGTTAAATGAATCAATAGCTGTCCAGGACCAGAAAGTTCTTCAAGTGAACCTCATAATGAGTCATGCCTTAGGTGCTGGTTCGCTATTCGAGCTGCCGGTGGTCCGATTGGCAATGTTCTTGCGGGCAAATATGCTAGCCAAAGGATATTCTGGGGTAAGGTTAGAACTAATCCAATCTATGATTAATTTAATCAATCGAGATGTGATACCAGTGGTTTACACAAAGGGTTCGGTAGGCGCTTCTGGTGATTTAGCTCCATTAGCATTTATTGCTTTAGTATTGATGGGCAGAGGCGAGGCTTTTTATCAAGGTAAACGAATGTCGGCAAAATTGACACTGAAAAGAGCTAAAATTAAACCGATTCAATTTGGAATAAAAGAAGGGCTTGCTTTAATCAACGGCACAGAAATGATGAGCGCACAGGCGGCAATTAATGTGATTCAGGCTGAACAGTTGATTAACATTGCTGACATTGCCGGTGCTCTTAGCTTGGTTGCCTTAGGCGGTAATATTGAATCATTTGATGACAAGTTTTCAGAATTAAAACCTTATCCTGGTCAGAAGATAAGCGCTAAAAACCTCCGAGCATTAATTTCTTCTAATTCAAATCCGGACTCACTCCCCGAATCGGGTCTCCCTAGAGGGTCGATTCGACAGAACGCTTACAGCTTACGCTGCATGCCTCAGGTCCACGGTGCGGTTCGAGATGGAATCGGTTTTGCTCGAAAAATCGTTGAGATCGAAATGAATTCGGTGACTGACAATCCAATCGTATTTGATAGAGAAATAATTTCGGGCGGTAATTTCCATGGTCAGGCTTTAGCTTTAGCCATGGACAACTTAGCCATAAGCCTCTGTACTTTAAGCGGAATTTCGGAGAGGAGAATAGCTCGATTATTGGACACCAACCTGTCTGGACTTCCAGCTTTTCTTATCCCTAGACCTGGTATTAATTCAGGCTTAATGATGACACAACTTCTTGCTGCTTCAAATGTTGCTGAGAATAAAGTCCTGGCAACACCGGCTTCAATCCAATCTTTACCCACTTCAGCCAATCAAGAAGATTTTGTCAGTATGGGCATGGATGCAGCGCTAAAGGCAAACAAGGTTTGTGAAAATACCGAGATTGTTTTAGCTCTGGAATTAATCTGTAGCTGTCAGGCGATTGATTTGGCGAAAAGAAGGCTAAATCGAAAATTAAAAAAATATTATGATTTAGTAAGAACAGTGGTGCCATTTTTTAAAAAAGACAAGGAACTTACACCATACCTACAATTATTGTTATGCAAATTAAAAACCATTAATTCTGAGAAAAATTAAATTTTTGCAAAGATTCGTTTTTCAATAAAGAGAAAGCATCACAAAAATTTGGTGTCTCACCAATTTTAAGTCCTCAAAGACCTGATTGTTATATTTTAAACCGAAAGACAGATATCAATAGTGTCGCATATATTTTTAGTTGGCAAAAAACATAAAAATAAGGCTAAGCACTTGGAAATTAAATACTAACATGTCCGGGTAAATTTTCCCAATCAGGCACGAAATTTGCTAGTTATCTATTATCATTGGTTTTCTATATTTATCCTCCTGCCTCAAAATAATTATATCTTTATTGGGTTTCTTGTTAGTAACTGAAAATACATCGGTTAGGGAAAGCTGGCGAGTTCGGGGTTAGAACTCAAGAGTTAAAATGCTTGCCTCAATATAGGAGGGTTGGCACAGAGGGGGGGTCCGTGAATACGGATTAGAAGGCAGGGGGTGGATACTCCCGGGTTGCTCCCCCAGTAACCCGGGAGCTTCTTTTTTCCTCCTGATTAGTTTTCAATACAATCAATGCTCAATGTCCACACATAAACCAATTAGTAGATGACCTTCTATTTTGTATTATCTTTTTAATGACAGTATCGAATTGTTCAATATAATAAATGACTTTGATTAAGAACATCGGTGAAATTGCAGCAATCGGAACTGCTTTTTGCTGGTCATTCGGCTCAATTTTTTTTACCATTGCCGGAAGACAGATTGGGGCTAATGTCGTTAACCGCACAAGATTGGTCCTTGCCCTATTACTTTTAATGCTTGTGCATCTAATCAATTTTGGCAGCTTTTTACCAATACATGCTTCGAGCTCGGTTTGGTTCTGGTTTGGATTGTCCGGGATTATTGGTTTTACCATCGGCGATACAATGTTATTCAATGCGTTTGTTTATGTCGGACCTCGATTGAGTATGCTGATGATGTCCTTAGTCCCGGTCTTCGGCACAATCATCGCCTGGTTCTTATTAAATGAGCTCTTAAGCCTGCCAAAGATTATAGCGATAATCATAACTTTAGCCGGGATTAGCTGGGTAGTGTTTGAACGCAGGAATGTACGCCTTACGGACAGGAATAAAGCTCAATTAGAAGCACATTATTTGAAAGGTATATTATTTGGTTTAGGCGGCGCATTTTGTCAGGCACTCGGTCTATTTTTTTCAAAGAAAGGACTTGCCAATAATTTTTCCCCTATTTCTGGAAATCTAATAAGAATCTTAATCGCAACTGCCACAATCTGGATTATACCATCAATTCAAGGGAAAGTTATTGATTCGTTTAAGAAACTTAGTAACTCGAAAGCCCGGCTCGGAGTTTTGGGCGGCGCTATATTTGGACCATTCCTTGGTGTCTGGTTATCGTTAATCGCAATTCAACATGCTTATATTGGCATTGCTTCAACTTTAATGGCGTTGCCGCCAATTATTTTATTGCCGCTCTCATACTGGATTTTTAAGGAGGAAATAACGCCAAGGGCAATTTTTGGGACAATAATTGCAATTATCGGAGTGGCATTACTTTTTCTTATTTAAACCACAGAGAAAGCAGGGGTTTTAAACAAACAATTACTAATTTTCCAGAAATCGTTCATGATTTGGGTTATTGGAATTTGGATATCATTTCGGATTTAGTGCTTAGAATTTAGATATTTATTGTGTTTAACAGCACATTGAAAAGTGTATTGCCAATACACTAAAAATCTACCCGAAATTTCGTCTATCTTCTTAATCGTCCATCGGTTATCGTATTTTCGTCAAAGGGAGGGGGTACCGTCTAGGGGGTGGTCTCCTAAGTAGACTCGGAGGTAGACTCGGGAGCAGACCCCGGATTCGACTCAGGGATAGACTCGGAAGCAGACTCAGGAACCGACTCAGGAGCAGACTCGGTAACCGACTCAGGAGTAGACTCCGGGGCAGACTCGGAAGCAGACTCGGGAGCAGACAGGGGGGCAGACCCCTAAGCAGCCTGGGATACAGACAGGGAGGCAGACACATATCAACATCTTAAAATCAAAAGCTATGTTTTGTGGCTAAAATTTTCGGTCCAGCACACATTTTTTTAGAGGGACTTCCCTGAGAAACGAGGGTGATTTGCCCCAGTCCCGACCTAAAAGAATCGAGGCAAGGATGCCTCTCCGACATTTTTCTCTTTTATCTCAGTCTCTCTTCGGTTAATTTCTTCTCTCTGCTATCTCTGCGGTTAAATTTCTTATCCGTGTCCATCCGTGGTTTCACTCTCTGCTATCTCTGCGGTTAATAATTTTCTGTCTTCTTAGATATAGAAGAGTCGAAGCTTGGAAGTATCTCTGACCAATAAGACAAAGATGTCGGGAACTTATTGATTCGTATCCTGATATTAGTTAGGAGCAGAATTTTTATCTTAGAAGAATAAATTCCTTTGTTTCAGCTACACTTCCTTCTTTCTCTAATCGATAGAAGTATACACCAGCTGGTAGCTTTCTGCCAAAGTCATCGGTTCCATTCCAATTGACAGAGGGGGGAGAAGTAGGGTCAGGTCTTGACTTTGAGACATTAGAATCTTCCCTTTCCACTTAAGGTGACAAAGTCTTAATGTCAAAATTCGACTATCTGTTCCCGAATATCATATTGCGGCATGAAAATTATTGACAATTTAATAGGATGCTCTTGCAATGCTTCTTTTTAACGCTCGTATGTATTCCTTTCAATATCCCTTAAAAAGTCTTTTATATCTTGAAGAAGAACCTTAATATCTTTTAGTGCGGTTTTTATTTCTTCTAAATCATATTTTGTAATCTCAGCCATTTAACCTCCTTATGTTTAGCGAGGAGTTGGGAAAAGCGACTTCCTCTGACTTTTGTCTTGTTTAGTAGGCAATTACAGAAATGCTCCCCATATTTCTTAGCTATTGTCGAGCAGGTTATTTTCTCCACTAGTTTTGAATTCTTACCCACTTTTTTCATAAACTCAATTTACTGAAACTCGGGCTGAAGTCAAGAAAACAGTTAGAAAAGAAATAAATCACGGATGAACACGGATAAAACTTATCCTGAGCCCATTGACTTAAAAGAAACGGAGAAAAGGGATTATATATTAAACTAAGGTGTTGACTTTTAGTTTATACTCGGATATTCTGCCAAATTAGGGAAATTGATTTGCTAATGAATTTCAGGTGCATAATTATCACCACTTTCGTAATCAACGTATGTGAAAGGAGTTTAAAATGAGTATTACAATTATCCTTATTGCAATTGGTGCTGTGGCATTAATATGGTACATTATATCAACCATCCGTATCTGCGAAGCTTTGCGCAAGAGAAATATCAAGGTGAACTACTTCCTTCTTAGGCTCTATGCTTTGAAATATGTGAATCAATATAAAAATATTACCAAAAAGGAAACCGGTCAGGTCGGTCCACTTTTTTATCACTGGACAATTTCAATTATCACAGTTTTGTTTACCGCCTTTATATTAATTTTCGGTAAACGCATCTAAACATTATTCAATTAAATTGTCTAAAATGTAGGGTTCATGAGTGATGAATATTTTAAGTAAGAAATTAACTGCAGAAATAGAAAGGCTGAATTGTTATCTGAGCAAAATTAACTTCTCAGTCGTTTTGTAGCTACCCACCTCAAAGCAGATAAAGTAGATACCTGGCATAACCTTTTCGCCATACTGGTCAGAACCATCCCAGGAAATATGGATAAACGGTCGAATGTTCTGACTCTCTAAGTTGTCAAACCATTTAATCAGCCTACCAGATGAATTGTAGATTTTTAGACTAACCACCTGCCCTTCTGGAACTTGGCAGCTAATTTTAGTACTCTTGGTAAATGGATTTGGTCGAATCTTTAATTGGATTCCAAGGCTCGAGACAAGGGATTCCGACTCTTCTATCCCAACCAGCACACCACCCTCTTCGTTTACATTAGTATATCCGCTGTGGTACAGGGTTTGACCTCCGATAGCATAAATCTTTTGAGCAATGGCATCAGACCCTAATCCCCAGCGTGCGGTTGGCATTGCTGTTTCACTATTCCAGGAATTCAAGGTTGGATTATAGCTTTCCACATTCGAGAGGCTAAAAGGTGGTCCACCACCAAGCGCATAAATTTTATTATCGATAACTGCTGACGCCAGACCATATCTTGCCGTCAGCATATCTGTCTTAGATGTCCAGCTATCATTGACCGGATTATATTCCTCAACGATTCTGCAGGCAGTTACCCCGCTTGGACACCCGCCAATAGCATAGATTTTGCCGGATATGGCTTGAGCAGTTAAACCGCCACGCGCGGTTGGCATCGGCGTCTTTGTTGTCCAAGAATCGCTGACCGGGTCATATTCCTCGCACACGTTTAAATAAACATTTCCATCATCGCCGCCAATCGCATAAATCTTGTCATTAACCACCGCGACCACTAACCATTCTCGAGGAGTCGACATCGGTGATTTTAAGACCCAACTATCATTATATGGATTGTATTCTAATACCGATGAAAGGACATTTGTACCATCATACCCGCCAATCACATAAATCTTCCCATTAGCCACCCCGATGCCAAAATCTCTTCGTAGGGTTGGCATTGAGCAGCCCGTTGACCAGGTATTGCTTGCCGAGTTATAGATTTCCAAAATATTCAATAAACCAGTCGTATTCTTTCCGCCGATAGCGTAAATCGTTTCGCTCACCGTTGCGACTCCTAAAAAACTCCTTGAAGTCGGCATCGGCGCCTTTGCCACCCATTCAAGGGCAAAGGAAAAATGCAACAAAAAGCCGAACAAGGCTAAACCGATGATAATTTTGTGTCGAGCAGACATCATAACCTCCTTTCCCTTACCTTTGTCCTTCCCTTTTGTGTGGGGGAACGGGGAGGGATTCTTACATACTTTTTTAATGAAGATAATTCGGGGACGCTTTTCATATTTCTATGCTATTGTCAGGTTTTTTTCTCACCCAGTTTTGAATTCTTACCACTCTTTTCATAAACTCAATTTAATAAAACTCGGCCTGAAGTCAAGAGGACTATTTAAGAAAGAAATTAACCACAGATAATTAAATTCAAAATCCAAATATCGAAATTCGAAACAACAGCTAAATTCGAATGACCAAAAATCCAATCATTTTAGGATTTTAACCACCAGATTCTACTCGAAGAGTCCTGAGACCAAAGGAGGCTGCTACTCGTAGAGTCCAGTGAACGAAGCGAGATGCTACTCGCAGAGTCCATTGAGCGAAGCGAGATGAACCCAATATTTTCCCTGATATCCCCTTTTCATCTTAAGTAGTATGTTGGTTTCTGTATAGCAGGATAATTGAATAATCTAGCCCGATATTATCTCATTTTATTTGAATCGGTAATTTTCTAATCCGGATTTTTGACCTTGTAATGATTACGATACAATTCTTTTTATCTTTAATTTCGGTTATTGCCCTGGCAAGTATCTCATTAATCTGGTCGGTGTTAAGGTTACCGACCTTGAGGATGACAACACTCGGTT
>JAOUPE010000068.1 GCA_029880025.1 Caldifarciminota bacterium | reverse complement strand
CGTAGTTGTTCCACCAGGAACCGATACGGTTAAATTTCGCCCGGATTTTAGCAAAAAGGGCGAAAAATTGATTATCCATGTCGGAAGATTGAAAAAGTACAAATCAGCCGACCATTTAATTATGGCAGCTAAACTCTTAACCGCGAAACGAAAAGACTTCAAAGTGATGATTCTGGGCGACGGCGACGATTTACCAAGGCTCAAAGAGTTAAATTCAAAATTTGGACTTGAACAAATCGTTCAATTAACTGGTTTTGTTCCAGAAATACAAAAGATTGAAGTCTATCAGAAGGCAGCAATACTGGTCGAGAATTCGGTTAAAGAGGGTTGGGGTTTGATTGTGATGGAAGCTAATGCCTGCGGCACACCGGTAGTCTCTTCACGAGTTCCTGGCTTGGTCGATTCGGTTATTGAAAATAAAACCGGTTTCTTTTACGAATATGGCAATATCGAAGAACTGGCACAAAAGATTGAGAGGCTCTTAGATGATGAAGCATTACGGACTGAAATGGGCAAGAATGGTATCGAGTGGGCAAACCAGTTGACCTGGGACAAAACTGCTGATAAGATGATGGATGCAATTGAAAGAGCAATCCAGGAAAAATTATGAATATTGTACTGGATAACGTCGTAAAAAAGTTCAAACGCGGCAAGGGTTTGCGTAAACATTATATTACCGCCTGCGACCATGTCAGTTTTACAATTGAGCAAGGCGAATTATTCGGACTCCTGGGTCCCAATGGTGCGGGTAAAACTACTCTTGTCCGGTGTATTGCTACCTTACTTATTCCGGATGAAGGCAAAATCACGATTTTCGGCAAAGATATTATTTACCAAAGCATGGAAGCTCGACAACAGATTGGTCTTTTAACCAGTGGTGAACGAACTCTATACTGGAAACTGACCGGTAAAGACAATCTGAAATTCTTTGCCGCCCTTTATGGTTTAGCCGGAAAAGAACGGGATAAAAGGATCGATTACTTGATGGAGCTTTTGGATTTAAAAGATGTAGAATCCGAACGGGTTGAAAAATATTCATCTGGTATGAAGCAAAAGATATCACTGGCGCGCGCCTTGCTACATGACCCGAAAATTTTACTTTTAGATGAACCAACCTTAGGTCTCGACCCGCAATTTTCCCGATTTATCCGGGGTTTCATCAAAGACGAATTGGTGGGAAAAGGTGGTAAGACGGTTCTTCTAACCACCCACTATATGGATGAAGCGGATGAACTGTGTGAAAGAATTGCTTTTATCAACAAAGGTAAGATTGTTAATATTAAATCACCGGCTGAATATAAGGATGAAATACCTCATACCGAAGTCTTGGAATTACGCTGTCAGGGTAATGTGAACGAGGAGAAGCTACGCACCGCTTTATCATCAATCAAATCGGTCGAAAAGGTTAGCCTGATTAATAAAGAAAATGACCTCGCCCTAAAAGTAATCGCATCACGGGTTGAATCCATTCTATCCGATGTTATTGAATTGGTGCGGGGCGAGGCAAAAATTTTAGCAATCGATGTAAAAGAACCCACCTTGGAAGATGTGTTCATCTATTTAACCGGGACCTCATTAAAAGAAGATACCCGCGAGGAACAACCCGATGCGTTGGAATAGACTGAAAGCAGATTTAGCTATAATTGGTGCCGAAATCCGTAAGACGGCAAAAATCTGGTTTGCCTATAAAATCCTTATGTTCTTCTGGGCAATCTTTCCTTTAATTTGGGTAATCCCTTATCTGTTTCAAGGTAAAGCCCTGGTAGGCGGTATGTCCAGTGCTCCTTTTGCTCAGCTTACCGGCACCGAAAATTATATGGCATTTGTCTTGATTGGCGCCATGGTCTCGACCTATATCTTTTCCGGTCTTTGGGGAGTGGGCAACTCTTTGCGTGAAGAAACTTACTGGGGCACCTTGGAATATATTATTGCCTCACCCACCAGCCTGCTTGTGGTCTTAATTGGAAAAACTTTAGCCGAATTCTTATATGCCACGGTCATGGTTATTTTTCAAGCCACCCTTGCTACGTTCTTTTTCGGTATCGATATTACCTTTGGCAAAATCTTTCCGTTAATGATGATTATTGTACTTTTGGTTATTGGTTTTTATGGGTTCGCTATTGCATTTGCCGGTTTTACCTTATTGATTAAAGAAGTGCACGGTTGGGTTCATACCCTGGAATGGGTATTCTTTTTATTTTCTCCGATTCGTTATCCGGTTGAAGTCAATGCCATCACTAAATTGGTGAGTGCCTTTGTGCCGTTAACTTATGCTTTAGTTGCGATTCGGGCAATAATCCTTCTCAACAAGAGTGTTATAAACCTATGGCAGATTTTATTAATTCTGGGAGTAATGGACATTATTCTCATTGCCGGCGGCTATATTCTCTTTAACCGGCTGGAATACCGAACCAAAAAAGCCGGAACCATGTCGCAGTATTAATTTCAATGTATAAAAAAATTAATCATTATTTAAGGGCAATCTGGGCTGAGAATATTAAAGAATGGAAGATTGAATTAACCTATAAGGCGGATTTTGTCCGAGGTATGATTGACCCGCTCGTTTATGTTTTGCCTTATCTTTTATATGGCATCGCATTAGTCGGCGGAAGAACCTCGGAGAGTCTGGAAAAACTTACCGGTACTGGTGATTTGATAACCTTTGTCACACTCGGTTACATTTTCATTGGCTTTCTCAATATGGCACTCTGGGCAATGGGATTTTCATTAAGAAAGGAACAGTATTGGGGCACTTTGGAATCAGTTTTTGCCGCGCCGGTTCCAAGATGGGTCTATGCCTTAGGAATGGCAGCCCATTCCACCATGCACCAGGGGTTGATGATATCATTACAACTGATTGTGATTAGTATTGTGTTTAAACTTTCCGTGAATATGGGAGGTATCGTTCCATCTTTAGGCGTAGTCGGGGTAATGTTAATCGCACTTTACGGGTTAGGGATGATGATCGCCAGTCTGACTCTAATTTTCAAACAAGGCTGGTTGATTTCCGAAGCCTTATCTTCTCTAATCATGATAATTACACCAATTGCCTATCCTTTAGCCGTGCTGCCGGTCTTTATGCAAAAGGCAGCTATGGCATTACCTACAACTTATGGAATATTGACGGTTCGCCATTTCCTGATTGGTGAGAAGATGGGATTTTCGGTTGGCACTTCTTTTCTGCGTTTAGCCATCCTTTGTGTGCTTTGGGTGGTATTTGGTCTGATTGTCTTTGCTTTCATCGATAAAAGAACTCGGCGCAGTGGAACATTAGCCCATTATTAATGATTGGTATTACTCTTGGTGACCCGGCTGGAATCGGCCCAGAGATAACCTTAAAGGCATTAACTAAAATACCAAATCCTCAAACCAAGGTTCGCATTATCGGTTCACTCAATATATTAGAAGACGTTCAAAAGAAATTAAAATTAAGACTCGACTTAGAACCATTAGTTTATGATGTGATTCCAGGATTCAAATACCAGTTCGGAAAGATTGAGAAAGGTTGTGGCATTGCTGCGCTCAAGGCATTAAATTTAGCAATCGAATTTCTCAAGGCTGGAAAAATCAAAGGGGTTGTAACCGCACCAATTTGTAAAGATTCGCTGCGCTTAGCCGGATTTAGATTTCCTGGACATACTGAATTGTTTGCCGATGCATTTAAGGTTAAGAAATATGCGATGCTCGCCTATTCTCCAAATCTTAAAATAGCATTTGTTACAATCCATAAACCGTTACGTGAAGTTGCTAAATATATTACGACTGAAAAGGTTTTAGAAAAGATTATATTATTAAATGATTTCCTATTACATGCTTCACGCACTACGCACCACGCTTCACGCAAGAAGCACTTGGCATCAAGCGTTAAGCGTCCAGCGTTATGCGTTCTTAGCTTAAACCCTCATTCCTTTGAATTTTCCGCGGGTGAAGAAGAAAAAATCGCTAAAGCTATTCATAAGGCTCAAAAACTTGGAATTAAAGTAGCCGGTCCTTTTCCGGCTGATACCATTAATGAGCTATTATACAAATTCGATGGATTTGTCGCAATGTATCATGACCAGGGTATGATTCCAGTAAAATTACTTGCCCGAGACCAAGGTGTTAATGTCACATTAGGTCTTCCCTATCCTCGCACCTCACCGCTTCATGGCTGCGCCTTTGACATTGCTGGTAAGGGCATTGCCAATCCATCTTCGATGCAAGCCGCAATCGAACTCTGCCTAAGATTAACAGCCAAAAATTAAAAGAAGAAACCACAGATAAAACTGTACCTACAATATTGAGATAAATCTTCGTAATCGTTACTAATCGCTGTAATCATCTCGTCTTGACAGTTCACAAAGATTCCTTAAACTATTTTATGCCAATTTCGGTCACAGCTCGACCGAAAATTTACTTTAAATTCCATATTATTCCTCTTTTATTTTTAATTTTGTTCTTCACTTCGGTCCAAGCGCGCGATTGGACGATAATGGTCTATATGTGTGGTGACAATGGTATGAATGACCAGGTCTATCAAGACCTTTCCGAAATGACTACAATCGGTTCAACGTCTCAAGTTCAAATCATTGCTCAAGTCGATAATCTGCCATCGGATTCATTACCAACCGTTCGGAGGTATCGAGTTCAGAAAGACCGATTAGAACTCATTGCTGATTTGGGTGAAAAGAATATGGCAGACTTAAAGGTTGTCCTGGATTTTATTCGATTCTGTCGCTCCTCTTATCCAGCTAAATATTATTGTTTAGTGCTATGGGACCACGGCTGCGGTTGGTATCCTTTACCACAACCCAGAATTCAAACCTCGATTATCTATGATTACACGAATCACGATTCAATCAGTGTTGCGGACGGAGAATTTTCTGAGCTATTGGCTGAAACCAAAAAAATCTTGGGCAAAAAATTGAATCTTTTGGTCTTGGACGCCTGCCTGATGGGTCAGATTGAAGTAGCATCTGAAGTGAAAGACGCTGCAGAAATCCTTGTTGCTTCCGAAGCATTAGTCCCCGGGGATGGTTTTCCATATATAGAATCATTTAAACCAGTTGTCAAAGAACCGGAAATCACACCTAAAGAATTTGCCCAGGAAATTGTTAAAGTCTATGCCGATTCTTACAATGGCGGTTCCCAAGGTTTGACCCCGGTGACAATCTCAGCAATCAATTTAGCTAAATTGGATAATTTTAATACAGAACTGAGTGAACTTTTCGCCTACATTAAAGATTTTGCCCGGGACAGTCTTTTTATTAACGCACGAAAACAGGTCCAGACCTTTGCCGAAGATAATATAAGACCGCCCATACCGACTGATGACTATATTGACCTTTACGATTTCTTAATAAAGACACAAGTGGCTGCCCCAGGACAGTATGGACCGGTTTTCCAGGCTTTTGACAGTTTAGTTTTAATTTGCCAAAGTGTTGGTGACTATTATCCAAACGCTCGAGGTCTTGCCGCATGGTTTCCGGATAATTACTTAAGGTTTAAAGAACGCGCCAAATCCTATGAAAATTTAGATTTTGCCAAAAAGACCGGTTGGTTAGGTTTCTTAAACCAATTCTATAATAGTGATGACCTAAAACCGGAGATGACCAATGTCCGTATCTCAAAGGTTGGTTCGAGAAATAATTTCACCGTTTATTGGGATGCGGTCTATGATTTTGCTGGGGTGACCTATGAATTGACTGAAATCGCTCAAGACACTTTGGTATTTTTTGACCAAGCCAATAGCCTTGATAACTGGGACACGACATTTTTCCGCCCTGTCACCAATCGTTCTTTTTCCCCTGCCTTTTCTTTCTTTTCCGGTAATGTGAGTAATCTAAACAGTCGGCTTGAACTCAAACAACCAATCTCACTTGCCAAAGGAGGACTTCTAACCTTTTATGCTTATTACAGCACCGAAGAAAATCTCCAGGATGGAAAATTCAAAAGAGATGTTTTTTATGTTGAGGTTAAAAAAGATACGATATGGCAAAAGATAGATTCTTTTTATGGCTCCTCAAGATTCTGGTCCGAATATCGTTACTTCCTGGATAATTCTACCAATTGTCGGATTCGCTTTAGTTATAAAAGTGATAGTTCGGTCAATCTACCTGACGGTGGAATCTATATTGACGATATTAAAATCATCAAATTTGGTCACAAAAGGATGATTGTAACCGATTATCCTGATACATCGTTCAACGTTTTCAATGTGCCAAAAGATATTTATAGTTATGCGGTAATGGCAAAAGATGGTTTTGGTAATAAGGGAATGGTTAGTCAATTTTCGCGGATTTCGGTTGAGCGCTATGCTGAACCTTATTCCAAACCCAACCCGTTTTTTACTGAAACCGGCTGCAACATCTATTGTGATTATCCACCGGCGGAAGAACCTAAACTCTATATTTATACTTTAAGCGGTGAACTTGTAAAGAAATTCGAATTTGAAGAGATTGAAAATAATGAAGTCTATTGGGACGGCAAGAATCAGAAACAAAAAGAGGTCGGGTCAGGAATTTATTTGGTCTTGGTAAAGGGCAAAAATTTCTCCAGACTGGGCAAAATCGCTAAAGTAAAATAATCTAAACCCCAGAAACCACTGAAAAATAAACCACAGAGACCGCTGAGAAATCAGAGATAAATTTAACACAGATTAACACAGACTAATAAAAAGTTTAGATATTTTTACTCATTTTCAAAGAAAACTCATAGGACTTTCCCTTAATCCCTATCTAAGAAGTATAGCCAATAATTCTATTTATAAATAGAATCAAAATCAACCCAAATTTTCTCCTAAGTCGTCCTTCATCAATCGCTTATCGTATTTTTGTCAAAGAGAGGGGGTACCGCCTAGGGGGTAGCCTCCTGGGTAGACTCGGGAATAGACTCGGGAGCAGACCCCGGATTTGACTCAGGGATAGACTCGGAACCAGACTCAGGAGCAGACAAGGGATTAGACTCGGAAACAGACTCAGGAACCGACTCAGGGGCAGACCCGGAAGCAGACTCGGAAACAGACAGGGGGGTAGACCGGGGGGCAGACTCGGGAACAGACAGGGGGGCTGAAACATATCAACCGTTTAAATGTAGCGGTTACATTTATGCCCCACCCTTTGTAGTAGGAGGGACTTCCCAGTCCCGATATAGAAGACGAAGAGAAATTAAACACCGACCAACACCGAAGAACACCGAAAAACACCGATAATCCGCCTAAGATATAAAAGAATCGAGTTCAGTTGGATTTCTCAGCCCGGCACTTCCGCCTCTCTTTTCATTCTTCACTAGCCACTATATACACTATCCCCTAGTCACTGCCTTTTAATGCACTATCCACTTAGCACTGCCTTTTCGGGGGCTACTTAGGGAGCAGCCTAGGGGTCACTTCCTATTAAAAATTTACCCCAAAATGTCCCTTATTTTTTCTGTCCGCCTTAGGCGAATTGTGTATTGTGTGCCCAGAATTACAGGTTGTTTCTGTCATATGTCAAGACCTGATACCAAGCCTTTCCTTTATTGAAGCAGAAGGCTACCGAATAAGTGATTCAACCGAATTCAAGTATGTTGCATTTCAAGCAGGAGATCGAACGGGCGTTGGTGCTTTTCCAATGCAAAAAATGGTGGGTTTTATTCAGGAAGATAACGTTAAAAAGGAATAAATTACCTAAAAAATAGTAATAAATAACGCTCTGAACCAAATTTGGTTCAGAGCGCATCCTTATTACTTATGAGCTTTTATTTCACAACGATTACTCTTCCTGTCTCAGTATACCCTTTTGCTTCAATTCTTAAAATGTAGATTCCGCTAGGAAGTTCAGTTACAGTGAAGAAACCTTTATTTGTCTTTTCCGAATAAACCAGATGCCCCAAGACATTATATATTCTCAGAGTTACAATCTCATTTAACGCTTCGTTCTTCAGCCGAATTGTAAAACTACTTCC
>JAOUPE010000067.1 GCA_029880025.1 Caldifarciminota bacterium | reverse complement strand
TTGAGGAATTTTATCGAAATTGTGATGTTTTCGTTTTGCCCGCAATCGTTGATTCTAAAGGCGATACCGAGGGTTTAGGTGTGGTGCTTTTAGAGGCGATGAGTTATAAAAAGCCGGTGATTGGAACAAATCTTGGCGGAATTATTGATATTATTAAAGATGGGAAAACCGGATTATTAGTCGAAGAGAAGAACCCAGAATTACTCGCTCAAGCAATTTCCCGAATTTTAGGGAATGAATCGTTTGCCCAGCAGTTAGCTGAGAATGGTTATAACTATGCTAGAGGACAGTATGGTTGGGATGTAATTATTAGTCGCTTAATAAAATTATACGCACAGACTCAATAATTTTAATATCTGGTTGAGTTCTTTTTCCTCTTTCTTAGAGACTATTATAACCTGAAAAGTAAATGCCGATGGGTAACCTCGGTATTTAAATTCATTGATATTGTTATCTTGTGAATACGAATTTCTTCCTTATGCTTTCATTTTCTAATTCTAATTCGCAGATGTAGGCACCGGAACTTACTTTTTCTCCGTTTTCATCAGTGCCATCCCATAAGAGCGGAACAATATTGGCGCGAGAATAATCAGAGTAAAGATTCTTAACGATTCTTCCTGTGACATTAATGATTTTCACTCTTACTTTTTGTGGGGCTGGAATCATAAATTGGATAGGGCAGAAATTAACTGAAGGCGAACTGATTAATAGAATAGGATTCGGTAAATCACCGGTTTGTTTCCACTCTTCTGTTCTTACAATTTCTTCTTCTGTCCTTACTCGCTCAACATTTAAGAAGTATGTTTCATTGAAGTAGTAGCCAGTATAGCGGTTGCCACCAAAAATTATCATATTGCCGTTATAAAAGTCAAATGCACCGTACAGACATCTTCTTCCCCCGGGGCTTTGACCACTTGGAGTAAGCTCTGCCCAAGAAAGATTGGATAAATCAAGACACCAGACATCATCTAAGAGTCCATGTGAACTCCAGCCACCGTAGATATAGAATTTATTTGACTTTGGTGAATATGCGAAAACAAAAGCCGATCTTGGCGTCGGTGGTGTTCCTGAGGTAAAAAGTTGCGTCCAACTTTCGTTTCCAGGAGTAAGGTTAATAGCCCATACATCATTATAGTAAGTATTATTTCCACATCCTCCGAAAATAATCATCCTATTGTTTTTGCTGTCGAAGAAGCCCCCCATTGCTCCCCGCACTGCAGGTTTTGTCCCAGGAACAGAAATTTCTCGCCAATTTAAATTATCAAGTTGTAACTCCCAAACATCATTGAACCAGTTATAATAATTACCGTCCCCACCAAAAAGAATGAATGAATTTCGGGTTGGATGGTATATGCCAACAGCTACGCTGCGATTACCCGGAGGTGTACCAGTCGGGTTTAATCTTTCCCAGGATTCTCGGAACAAGTTTAAATTTAAAGCCCACGCATCATTTACCCGATTTCCCCAGGCAGTATCCCCACCAAATATTATTAATCTTTGTTCTCGTAAGTCATACGCTGCAACACAACCTCCGCGGCCAGGAGGAGGAGTTCCTGAAACTGACAACGGAAACCAAAAGTAAGTAACCGGAAGAAGTAATGGCATTTGCCAAGCATCATTATACCATCTCCCGGTAAGACCATAACTACCACCACCAAAAAGGATTAACCGACGATTCGCACAGTCAACAGTAAGCGGAGCCCAATCTCGTGCCGAAGGTCCAAGCGTTTTCCATTCGAGACTAATCCCTATCGAAAAAAATACAAAGAGGGATAGAAATATAATTATGCCCTTAAAATATCTCATAGATCCTCCATAATTCTATAATGACAAAAATAAAAAAATTGTCAAGAGTTTGTTTAGGTTTAAGTTCTCTTATCTCCCTGAAAGTGAAATAATTAAGAAAATTGGTATTGTAGTTAATTTATAGTGTTTTAAGGATAAAATGAATAATATTAAAAAGGTTTAGTAGTAATGAATCAAGTAGATCAGAACCAATTTTTCCTTATTTTTAATACTTACCTGCCGATTACCGAGACGCTGTCACTGAACATATTTACTACGTATACGTAGTTACCATTAGGTAATGCTGCCGCAAAGTCTGGTGCATATCCAACTGATATTGTATCAACAACTGTGTTATCTGAAGTACGTATCACCGAAACAGTGTTATTGTCTTCATTCACTATATAGACATATTCACTATTAGGTAAAGCACAACCATTATGTGGGTCGCTTCCGACTGGAACCGTACCTACTACGGTATGATTTGAAGTTCGAATCACCGACACATTGTTGTCTCCTCGATTTGTTACATAAGCATAGTCACCATTAGGTAGTGGCACTGGTCCCCAAGGCTTCAATCTTACAGGAATAGATTCCACAATCGTATTATTTGAAGTTTGAATTACCGCGACATCATCGTATAGCCATCTTGTCACGTAAATATATTGACCATCGGGTAGTGCTGCTACACATACTGGACCACCACTAATTGGAATTGTAGCCACAACCGTATTATCTGAAGTACGGATTACTGAAACACTATGGACATCTCCATTTGTTACATAGAGGTATTCCCCATTAGGCAGTACCGCAATGTTCATCGGTCCGGTATTAAGGGGGATTGTTGTCTCAACCGTGTTGTTTGAAGTCTTAATTACTGAAATACTATTGCCTCCTCGGTTCACAGCATAGACATAATTGCCGTTGGGTAGCGCTACAATGCCATCGGGCGAATCACCGACCGGAATCGTTGCCGCAACCGTATTATCTGAAGTACGAATTACCGAGACATTATTGGAACCTCCGTTGGTTACATAAACATACTCACTATTAGGTAGTGCTGCGGCATCACAGGGACGATTTCCAACTGGAACCGTTGCCACAATACGATTAGGGTATCCTTCTTGTTCTTTTTTCTTGCAAACGACAAATAGAATCACACCAATGATTAGTGCAATTAGTACTGTTTTTAATGAAAATCTTTTCATTATGCCTCCTTGCTTTCACAATTAATCTTATATGTGTTGAATAATTTGTCAAACATTATTTTTTTGGAGATGAACCAAATTTAATTAACTTGATTTTTATAATATTCTAATTATAATGACGAATTTAGAGATTATGTACATCTACAATGTTTTCCCCCAATTCCGGACTCTGGCCGGCGGAGAAAGACTTTCACTCAAAATTTTGGAAGAGGTTGCAAAATTTAATCATAAGGTCGAAATCGTGACATTAAGCATCGATAATACTTGCCAGGGACTATTGCCAAAAGAAATAAAAATTATTGAAACTTCGCCGTGGATGAATCTATTAAAAAATCACTTCCTAAAAGTTCTAATCGAACATGTTTTTGTTTACAAGACTGCTCAGCATATTCCTAAAAATGCTGATATTGTATTTTTTCATAAATCTTCGAGCCTTCCTGCTTTATTCTATTTTAAGAGAATCAGAAAGAGCCCAATACCGGCAGTCTATTTTTCTTTTGAACCACCAAGGTTTGCCTATGACTTAAAAAGAGAAACTTTAATTAGATTGGGACCGTTAGGAATATTGGTGTGGTTATTTCTGCCTATTTTTAAATACCTGGACAGAAAATTAGCGACTATTTGCGATGAAATGATTACTTATAGCAACTTCATGAAAGAATGGCTCGAATCAATTTATAAAAAGCCAATAAGTAAAATCGTTCCTCTTGGCATTGAAACAAAACAATTTGAAAAAATGAATCCGGTATGGGTTCGAGAAAAATACAACTTTACCGATAAAGATAAAATTGTCATAACTTCTAATAAACTCCATCATCGGAAGCGGGTCGACCTTTTGATTAATGCAATGGCTTTTGTAAAAAAGGAAATTCCAGAAGTCAAAGCTTTAATATTGGGGACCGGACCAGAAGAGAAGAATTTAAAGAGTTTAACGAAGAAATTAAAATTAGAGGAGACCATTATCTTTTGTGGCCATATTGGCGATGAAATACCGGATTATTATGCAAGCGCTGATTTATACGTTCACCCCGGGAAAAACGAACCTTTTGGTCTTAGTGTAATCGAAGCCCAGATGGCAGGCGTGCCGGTAGTCAGCGTTAGAGAAGGTGAACCTTTAACCACCGTGATTGAAGGCAGAACCGGAGCTTTCGCACAATCTGAACCCAAGGATTTGGCAAAACAAATCATTGCCTTGCTTAAAGATGATAAACTCCGAATTGAAATGGGTCACAATGCCCGCCGCCATGTCGCTAGTAATTATACCTGGCAAATTTCGGCAAAAAGGTTTATGGATGTATGCCGAAAGTATCAAAACTGAAATTCCTTCATACACTAATAAGATTGAAAAATTTAAAACAATGAGAATAAATTCTCGTACAATCAAAAAGTGTCTTATTGCACTAATTATACTTTTAATTATTTATTTCTTCAGTCGATTTATTTTGATTAATCTGACAAAGGTCAACTGGCAAGAAATTAAAATCGAAACTAATTTGCTTATCATTTCAATCTTATTACTTGTTGCCAGTTCATTTGCGGGTGGTTTTGCCTGGGTCAAAAATCTAAGCACATTAGGTAGCAAGATTAACTTTTGGCAAGGAATAAAAGTTATCGCTTTTGCTCAATTTGGGAAATATATTCCAGGTAAAGTCTGGTCAGTCGGCGGGAGAATCATTCTCTTGAAAAGACTTGGTGTTGATGAAATACAGAGTTCATTGGCAATATTGATTGAGGCAATCTGTCTATTTCTATCTGCTATGGTCATCTTCCTATCCTCACTCGGTTTTTATGGTAAAGAGACTATCCCGCAACGGGTCTACATATCTTTTCTTTTTATACCTTTAAGTCTTATTCTGCTCCACCCTAAAATTCTTAAGAGACTTATAGCGTTAGGAATCAGGCTTAGAATGAGGGGTCAAGGTAAAGCGCTTAGCGAACAATTATCAACCGCAAATTTTCAATTGTCCATTAGGCAAATTGTCTATCTTTATTTATTATACTTTTTTTCTTGGTTTATTCACACTGCTGGTTTTTTCTTTTTAACCAAGTCGATTTATCCATCCGCCAATAACTTCCTGGGTATTATTGGCGCCTTCTCACTTTCTTGGGCTTTAAGTTTTGCGGTAATTTTTCTACCCGGTGGCTTGGGTATGAGAGAAGGAATCTTAACTTTCTTTTTAAAATTTTTTCTTCCTCTGCCAATTGCTGCCTTAATGTCTTTAATCGGAAGATTATGGACAACCCTTGGTGAAATAGTTATATTTATTATAGCCCTTTTGATAAAAGGGAAGAAAAATGAAAGGTAATCTGAAATCCAAAAAAAAGCCCGAAACTAAAAAACCCTTTATTAAAAAACCTTGGCGATTAATTATTCTTCTTTTTATTCTTTTACCTATAATTTATTTTTCACAATTCCTTTCATCGCAACGAATGTTAGCTGGTTCGGATTGGCTCCAGGGAAGTTTTCCTTCTTGGCAATTTATGGCTCAGCACATAAAAAATACCGGGGATCTCGCATTCTGGCATCCTCATATCTTTGGCGGATTGCCTACAGTTGCCGCCTTCTTTGGTGACTTATTCTCACCTGCTACTCTTTTCCGTCTATTTATATCTCCACATCTCGTATTCGTCTATGTCTTCATTGCCTTTATTTTTGTGGCCGGTATAAGCACCTATTATTATCTTAAAGAATTGAATATCGAGACCTATCCGGCAATTATCGGTGGTTTAATCTATATGTTTGCGGGAAGTTTAGTTACTACCACTTATGCTGGTCATGCCGGCAGGTTGGGCTCAGCTGCCTTTTTCCCTTTAATATTATTTTTAATACACCGTGGTTTGAAGCAAAGGAGATTAATTTATTTTAGTTTAATGGGGGTGGTATTCGCCTTTTGTTTTTTAGCCTGCCATTTCCAATTAACTTATTATGCCGTGATTGCATCTGGTTTCTATTTTTTAATCCACCTGATTCTTGAACGAAAAGAAAACGGCTTAAAGAATACTATGAACCTCATTCTCTTTTATTTAATCGGTGTTTTAATTATGGTGTTTTTTGTATCAATCCAATACCTTCCGGTTTATGGTAATCTTCCTTTTGCGGCAAGGGGGCAGGAGAAAGGATATGCCTTTGCTGCCTCCTGGTCTTTACCGCCTATAGAAATATTTGACCTTTTAATTCCTAATTTTTCTGGAATCTTAAATAACTATTGGGGCGAAAACTACTTTAAACTCCACAGTGAATATTTTGGGTTATTGCCTCTTTTAATTTGTGGTATTGCCCTTTTGTTCAGAAGAAAAAATCGTTACGTAACGTATTTCGTTTGGCTTGGAATAATTACTCTTTTATTTTCTTTTGGTGGTCATACACCACTCTTTAGGATTTTCTATTACTTCCCAATGATAAGTAAATTCCGCGCGCCTTCTCAAGCATTCTATCTGGTGACATTTTCCTTAGTAGCTCTTATGGCGTTTGGCTTGTCTGAAGTATTAAGAATCTCCAATGATAAAGAAAGATTAAAAAAATTTCGGCGTTATCTTTTCTATTGCTTAATCATTGGTGGGGTCTTAACTTTTTTGTCTTTCCTTGCTAAAGATTCGCTCCTCTCTCTGTTTAGTGGCTATATCAAACAGACAAACCCAGTAGGAGCCGAGGGTAAAATTAAAAATTTATTTGAGAATTACCCCTCTTTTCAAATTACTTTTTTGAGAACCCTTCTCATTCTTTTCATTTATTCTCTTTTGGTCTGGTTTTTGGCGAAAATGAAACTGAAACCACACATTTTTGCTCTTTTCGTTGGCGTAATCCTTCTTTTCGACCAGTGGTCCATTACTAAAAAATTTGTGAAAGAAACAGTCGGGCCTGAGGAATATTATAAATCAGATGAGGTGGTAAATTTTCTCATGAGAGATAAAGATATCTACCGGGTTCATCCTCTTCATTACGAACGAGCCAACGATGGAATTTTAATGTATTATGACATTCAGAGTGCGGGCGGATATCATCCGAATCCGATTCAGACTTACCAAGATTTTATTGGCGCCGAAAAGAGCGTAATGTTCCATGCCCCTAATCTTATGTATAAGAATTTTTTAGACCTCTTGAATGTTAAATATATCATCAGTGTTCCTTTACCCGAAGATATTACTCGTTATAGTCAACAAGAGCAGATGGCGATACTTCAGTTCAAGCAATTTTTTAGCCAACCCGATTTTGAATTAGTTTTTTCTGGTCGAAAAAATGTAATCTATCGTAATAATACCGTCTTGCCTCGGACATTTCTTGTCCCGAAATTCGAGGTAATTGCCGATAAAGATGCGGTCTTAAATCGACTGAAAGACAACTCTTTTGACCCCAGACAAATTATAATTTTAAATGAGGCGCCGGTCAGTATCGGAAATCTTTCTGACTCAATTCTTGGCACCGTCGAGATTACGAATTATGACCCGAACCGCATCACAATCGAGGCAACTATTCAAAATCCTGGATTTTTGGTCTTGAGTGAAAATCATCATCCAGACTGGAAGGCTTTGGTTGATGGGAAGCCTGCCAAGATTTATCGAGCCTATCATACATTTCGGGCAATCTACTTAGAACCAGGCAGTCATACAATTAATTTCATCTATGATTCCCTGTATTATCGGCTTGGCAGCACTCTTTCAATTATAGCCTGTGTCTTTTTAGTAATAGTTTTAATTTGGGAAAGACGTTCAAAAATTAAAAGTCAACGCTCAAAGGTTAAAGGCGAAGTAACAAAGAAGCCTTCATAATGAAACGTTCATTCACGGTTCGAGATTTACCGAGTTCTGAGCGACCTCGAGAAAGATTGTTAAGACTCGGTGCCGAGGTACTATCGGCTCAAGAGATTTTAGCTGTAATCTTAGGACGAGGTACCGTGGGCAAACCGATTATGAATATTGCACAAAACCTCTTAAGTAAATTCGGCAATTTAAAATCAATTGCCGAAGCTTCGA
>JAOUPE010000066.1 GCA_029880025.1 Caldifarciminota bacterium | reverse complement strand
TTGCGCGGCAAATTCAGCTGAAAATTTTTTGCTTCGGAATTTGGTTTCAAAGATTTTTTCTCCATTTAATAAAATCCTCTCCTTAACCGCGCTTAAATCAAACCTTCTGCCTGAGATTTTTTCGATCGAGGTCATTTTCACATCTTTTAGCCCACACGGTCGAATCAGGTCAAAATAAGTCAAATCGGTCGTCACATTCAAGGCAAAACCGTGAAACGTCACCCATTTCTTCACCGCAATGCCGATTGAGGCGACCTTCTCCTTGCCGACCCAGACTCCGGTCAGCTTTGGTTTAGTAACAGCGTTAATGCCGAAATCGGTTAATGCCTGAATCAAAACCGATTCCAGTTTTTCAATCATTCCCCTGATACCAGCCAAAGTTTGTTTTATATAAAATATCGGGTATCCGACCAGCTGACCTGGTCCATGAAAAGTGATGTCACCGCCCCGCTCAATCCGATAAATCTCGATGCCTTTTCTTTTCAGGATATCGGCTGAGACTAACAGATTGGCTGGATTACCCGATTTTCCGATAGTTATCACTGCCGGATGTTCGACTAAAATCAAACTATCCGGAATCTTATGATTGATTCGCAATTGATGAAGTTTCTTTTGAATAACCAGCGCCGGTTCATAATCGAATCGACCCAGATCGAAATACAAACTTTCTTTTAGCCAATCAACCCGGTCTCGTAACATGGGCAAAAATATTATAGGCGATTATTTTTTATTATCGTTTAAATCTTATTTGAGAGATTTTTCTTAGTTAGCTTATTCGGGATTAAAAAATGTTTACCAGACGTAACAGATAACCTCACCGCCAACCCGATCGGTGCGCGCTTCGCGGTCGGTCAGGATACCTTTTGATGTGGAAAGAATCGCGATGCCAAGCCCACCGATTACTTTTGGAATCTCATCCCATCGCACATAAACGCGGCGACTCTGTTTCGAGACTCTTTTCAATCCATAGATAATTGAGTTTTCATCTTCGGTGTATTTCAACTGGATCATTATTTTTTTCTTGGTTTCTTTATCTCCTACTTCCTGAAAATTGCTGATATAGCCTTCCTGCATCAAGACCCGGGCGATTTCATATTTTAATTTGGAATAGGGAATATCGACCTGTCGATGCTTGGCATGAATCGCATTACGGATTCTGGTAATCATGTCACTAATCGAGTCCATCTTACCTCCTTACCAGGTTGCTTTTCTTACCCCGGGCAATTCACCACGCAAAGCCAATTCTCGGAAGCAGAGTCGGCACAAACCGAATCGGCGGTAGAAGGCGCGGCGTCGAAAACATCGCTGACAACGATTGTATTTGCGCACTCGGTATTTTGGGGTGCGCTGGGATTTAACGATTAAACAACGTCTTGCCATGATTAACGCTCCCTCCGGAATGGCATTCCTAATTCGGCTAAGAGTGCTTTTGCTTCGTCATCGCGTTTTGCGGTTGTGACAAATGTAATATCCATACCAAAAACTTTCTTAATCTTGGACACTTCCAGTTCAGGAAAAATGATTTGTTCGGATAGACCAAGGGTATAGCCGCCCCTACCGTCAAAACTATCGTTTGGAAATCCTCGGAAGTCTCGAATCCGGGGTGCGGCAAAATTGAAAAATCGGTCTAAGAATTCATACATCCGGTCACCTCTTAAGGTTACTTTTACTCCAATCGGCATTCCCTGTCTGAGCTTGAACGCCGAGATCGCTCGTTTTGCCCTGGTCACGATTGGTCTTTGACCCGTAATCAATCCGATGTCTTCGGTAATAATCTCTAAGACTTTTGGGTCCTGCACCGCTTCGCCTGCCGCAACATTAACCACGATCTTTTCAAGTCTCGGCACTTGATAAATATTCTTAAAACCGAATCGTTTGGTGAGGTTACCGATTACCCGTTCCCGATATTCAGTTTTGAGTCTGGCTGCCATCAGTCAATCACCTCTTCGCAGAGCCGACAAATTCTGATTCTTCTACCCTCGACCTTGTCGTGGCGGATTTTGGTCCGCTTGCCACATTTCGGGCAGATTAGCGCAGTATTAGAGATGTGGACTGGATTGGGCAGGTCAATTATACCGCCTGGTTTATCGGCACCACGGGTTCTTTGATGTTTTTTTGCCAGATTCAAACCATCGATTAACAGTCGATAACCATACTCTTTACTTTTCAGTATCTTTAAAATCTTACCTCTTTTGCCCTTTTCCTCACCACAGATTACCTCGATGACATCGTTTTTCTTAATATTCATGTTATCACACCACCTCAGCCGCTAAAGAGACGATCTTAGTGTATAATCGTTCTCGCAGTTCTCGAGCCACCGGACCAAAGACTCGGGTACCCTTTGGTTCACCCTTATCATCAATCAGGACACACGCATTATCATCGAATCTAACATACGAACCATCAGCCCGTCTTTGTTCTTTACGGGTTCTGACCACAACCGCCCGTGCCTTATCACCGGCTTTTATTGCGGCATTCGGCAGCGCATCTTTAATTGTAACCATGACCGTATCGCCCAGTCGACCGAATCGTCGTCTCGAGCCGCCCATAACCTTAATCACCATTGCCTCACGCGCGCCCGTATTATCCGCTACGATTAAACGACTAAAATCTTGAATCATAATTTCCTTGTCAATCGGTCATCGCTAAAACTTTTTAATCACTCGCCACCGTTTAAGTTTTGAAATCGGTCTTGTCTCCATCAACAAAACGCGGTCTCCGATTTTACAGTCTTCCTTCTCATCATGGGCATAAATTTTAGTGTGCAGGCGTCGGTATTTTTTGTATTTGGGGTTGAATTGAAACTTCTCAATCTGGACGACCACCGTTTTATTCATTCGGTCGCTTTTCACCACTCCCGCGATTGTCCTTCTATGATTTCGCATTCTCACCCTTTTCTACCGTTTCTTTTTTATCCAATTCTTTTAAGATGGTCAATGCTTTAGCAATATCGCGCCGAATCACTCGTAACCGTAAAGGGTTGGGTAATGCTTCGCTGCCGCGACGAATTCGAAGTTTAAAGTATTCATCACGCAATGAGGCAATCGTCCGCTTAAGTTCGTCAAGGGTCATATTGCGGAACTCAGAAGGCTTCATAACCAATCTCCCCACGTTTTATGACCCGGGTTCGACACGGCAGTTTGCTTGCTGCCAGTCGTAAAGCGGCTCGGGAATCAGTCTCGCCAATACCGTCTACTTCAAATAGGATTCTACCCGGTTTTACCACGCTCACCCAAAACTCAGGAGCGCCTTTGCCGGTGCCCATTCTTGTTTCGGCTGGTTTTTTGGAAATCGGCTTGTCCGGAAAGATTCTAATCCAAAGTTTTCCGGCTTTCTTCATAAATTTAGTGATGGCAACTCGTGATGCCTCAATTTGCCTTCCGGTTACCCAGACCGGTTCCAGTGCCTGTAAACCGAACTCGCCAAAATCCAGTTTATTGGCTGCCGTCGCTTTACCTTTTCTTCGACCTCGTTGCTGTTTTCGGTATTTAACCCGTTTTGGCATTAGCATTTTTTACCTCGGCGTTGGTATGACTGGACCTTTATTTATCCAAACTTTAACTCCACAGGTTCCATAAATAGTCTTTGCCACATCAATTGAATAATCGATATCTGCCCGTAAAGTTTGCAAGGGGACGGTTCCAGCCTGATAACGTTCCGAGCGTGCAATCTCAACCCCGCCCAATCTACCGCTAACCTGAATCTTGATTCCAGCCCCGCCCAGGCGCATGGCTTGATTCACGGCTCGTTTCATTGCTCGGCGGTGGGCAACCCGTTGTTCTAATTGCCGGGCAATGTTTTCCGCCACCAGTTGAGATTCTAATTCGGGAACCCGAACCACCTCAACTGAAATCATCACATCATGACCAATCAAACGCTTAATCTCTTCCCGCAGCGCATCCAGGTTCTGACGCCTGGCACCAAAAACCATACCCGGACGAGCGGTATGAATCGTTATCGAGGTTCGATTGGCAACTCTTTTAATAGCGATATCCGAAATCATTGCCTCATTCAATTTGGCTTTGATATAACGTCGAATCTTTAAATCTTCTAATAAATATTTTCGATAATTTTTTTCATCAAACCAAGCCGATTTCCAGTCCTTGGTAATTCCTAAACGAAAACCTAACGGATGTGTCTTCTGTCCCATTATTTCTTGACTCCTTCTTTACTTGCGACAACAATATAGATATGGCAAGTGCGGTGTCGAATAATCGAAGCCGAACCGCGCGGACCCGCCTGCCAGCGTTTCATCATTGGACCGCCGTTTACTACCGCTTCTTTTACATACAAATCTTTTTCGGACAGTTTTGCCTTGCCCCCCAGGACAATGGCATTGGCAACCGCTGAATTTAATGTCTTGAGGACGCCTTGCTTGGTCGGTTTCGCCAAAAAAGTTAAAATGTTAAACGCCTCCGGTACGTCTCGACCTCGAATTAATTCTAAAATTCGATTAATCTTCTTGGCTGAGACACGCTGGTAACGGCTGAGTGCTTTTGCTTCCATCTCCTATACTTCTCGCATTACTTAACTGCTCCCTCTTCTTTCTTCTCTCGTCTTTGCCCAGAATGAGCACGAAAGGTTCGGGTCGGCGCAAACTCACCTAACCGATGACCAACCATCCGTTCCGTGATATATACCGGGACGAACCGATTACCGGTATGGACTGCAATTGTCATACCAACAAACTCGGGTGGAATCACACTGCGCCGGGCATAGGTCTTGATTGTTCTTTTTTCACCGGCATCGACCAACTTCTTTATTTTCTTAAAAAGTTTTTCGTCAATATAGGGACCCTTTTTTGTCGACCTGCCCATTATTTTCTCCGTTGCACAATCAATTTATCCGAGAACTTATTTTGCTTACGGGTCTTTTTACCTTTAGCCACAATACCCTTTTCCGAACAGGGATGGCGTCCGCCCGAAGATTTACCTTCACCGCCGCCCATCGGGTGGTCAATCGGGTTCATTGCCACGGCTCGGGTTCTTGGTCTTATCCCTCGATGTCGCATTCTACCGGCTTTGCCAATCGAAATATCTTTATGGTCTGGATTGGAAACCTTACCAATCGTAGCAAGACAGTCCAAAGAAAATTTTCTAATCTCGCCGGATGGTAATTTTATGACCGCGTGTTCCTCTTCTTTGGCTAAAATCTGGGCTGAAGAACCAGCACTGCGAACCAAAAAGGCATGGTGATTAGGGTAAAGTTGCAGGTTGTGTATTTCGACGCCAACTGGAATATCTTGCAGCGGCATCGCATTTCCAATTTTAATTCCAATATTTCGTCCGGCAATAACCTCATAACCTGGATACAATCCTTCGCAGGCCAGGATGTAACGATATTCACCGTCTTTATAACACAATAGCGCGATTCGAGCCGAGCGGTTTGGGTCATATTCAATCGAAACCACTCTGGCTGGGATACCTTGTTTGTTGCGTTTAAAATCGATTAGACGATAATGTTGTTTTTCACCGCCGCCCCGATATTTGGCGGTAATCCGACCTTGATTATTTCTACCGCCCCGTTTTCGCTTGGGCACCAGTAAATTTTTGTGAGGTTTTTCGGTTGTGATTTCTTCGAATGACGCAACTGAACGATACCGGCGCGACATTGGAATTGGTCGATATGTCTTAATCCCCATCAGCTCTCCAAGTCATTGAACATCATGTGCGACCCAGGCTTTCAATTTTTTCACCTTTTTTCAGGGTGACCACCGCCTTTTTCCAGTCTGACCGCTTACCCAGAAACACACCCATTCGTTTTGGTTTTCCCAGAAAATTCATCACTCGCACCTTCTCGACTTTAACGTTAAATAGTTTCTCCACCGCTTTTCGAATCTGAATCTTATTGACCTCTTTTTTCACTCTAAAAGTATATTGGTTATGATTTTCTCTAATTCTTTCTGACTTCTCGGTGACAATCGATCGAACGATTATCTTTTGTGGCTCAATCATTAGTCACCTCGGTTTTACCCGATTTATTACTGTAATTTGCGATAAACTGCTCAATGCCATTTTTCGAGAATATTATTTTTTCGGCACCGACCACATCATAGATATTCAAATCTTTCGCACGTTTCAAATTAAGATTTGGGATATTTCTTGCGGCATGTTTCAAATCCTCGGAGATTGAATCCAACAAGATTAAGGTTCGAGTTTCTTTAAGACCGAGTCCGGAAAGAACCTTTGCCATTTCTTTTGTCTTGTTCGTTTCCAGGGTTAAATCGGAAATGACCTTTAGAGCGCTTGTCTTCATCTTATCGGACAGGGCAACCAGAAGTGCCTTCTGCTTCTTCTTTTTTGGCATTTGTACTGAATAATCTCTTGGACTTGGACCGAACACGACTCCGCCGCCGACCCAGATTGGCGAGCGAATCGAACCATGTCGAGCCCGACCGGTATGTTTCTGGCGCCAGGGTTTTTTCCCGCCGCCGGAAACCTCACCTTTCGATTTAGTCTTAGCATTACCTTCCCGCTGATTTGCCAGATGATTACGAATCGCTTCCCAGATTAATCCAGGATTCGATTTCTGGTTAAAAATATTTTCGGGCAGATTAATCTCTTCCTGTCTTTCACCAGTTGTTGATATTACTTCAGCCATCATTTTGATTTCTCTACCATTATCATACCGTTTTTTGGTCCGGGCACCGCGCCCTTTACGAAAAGTAAATTATTCTCGTCATCAACCTTAAGCACTTTTAAATTCTTCACCGTAACCCGTTCATTGCCGTATTGTCCTGGTAAAGTTCTGCCGCGCCATGGTCGACCCGGAGAGGTCGTTGAACCGACCGAACCAATTCGGCGATGTGACATCGAGCCATGTGAAGCTGGTCCGCTATGCCAGCCCCAACGTTTCACGCCACCGGCAAAACCTCTACCCTTAGTATATCCAATAACCGCTACCTTGTCGCCTGGATTGAAAACGTTAACCTTGATTTCCTGTCCGACGTTGTATTCGGTTATATTAGAAACTCGAATTTCCTTGAGTTCATGACAAGCCTGAATTTTATTCTTTTTAAAATGACCGGTCATCGGTTTATTTAAATTCTTTACTTTGCCAAACCCGAGCTGTAACGCATCATAGCCGTCTTTTTCTTTAGTTTTCTTTTGCACAACGTAGCAGGGACCGATTTCGAGTATTGTGGTCGGAACCACATCACCCCGTTCCGAATAGATTTGACTCATTCCGATTTTTTTACCTAACATTCCAATCATGTTGATTTTATTTCTACCTCGACTCCAGCCGGCACTTCTAATCTCATCAAGGCATCTACCATTTCAGCCGTGGCATTAGAAATCTCAATTAATCGTTTGTGCACTCTAATTTCGAATTGTTCGCGTGATTTTTTATCGACATGCGGAGAACGCAAAACCGTATAAAGTGAACGTTTTGTTGGCAAAGGAATTGGACCAGAAACCATTGCACCGGTTCGGCGTGCGGCATCGACAATATCCCGTGCCGATTGGTCCAGGATACGGTGGTCATATGCTTTTAACTTAATTCTTATTTTTTCTGCGTCTTTTAACATAATTTCTCCGAAACTTTAAATGTAGCAAAATTTTTCCATTTGTCAAGTTTTTTAATACTAAATTATTACATTAAATAACCAACCAAAAATTTGTAAGATTATTATAAACGTTAACTTGCCTATCTCAAATTTTAAACGAGTCCGAAACGACCAGCTACTTATGAATTGAGATGCAAAAAGATTACGGTATATCGTTATGGTAGTAAAAGGCAGCAAGTCCTTTATTTTCAGACCGATACTACCGAGGGTTTAGTCCGAGCCGATACTGAATATGCTGGCGGCTGCTTAACCAACCTCTGCCCAACCTAAACTATAACCACAGAAAACACAAAAAAATTTTAACCACAGAGGGCACAGAAAAGAAGGAAGAAACCACTGATTAAGAACAAACCACGAGATTAACACGAGATTGGCACAAGATTAAAGTAGAAGACTGT
>JAOUPE010000065.1 GCA_029880025.1 Caldifarciminota bacterium | reverse complement strand
GGCAAGGAGTTATCAGGTAGTATTGAGTTTAGGCGATGGTTTGAGACCGGGTTCACTCCATGATGCGACGGATGAGCCACAGATTTTAGAACTTTTGGTGATTGGCGAGTTGGTAGCCAGAGCACGAAATGTCGGAATCGGGGTGATGGTGGAAGGACCAGGTCATATCCCGATAAATCAGATTGAATCGAATGTGCTTTTAGCAAAAATGATTTGCGACGGCGCGCCATTCTATGTGCTCGGACCATTGGTTACCGATATCAGTTGTGGCTATGACCATATCGCTTCGGCAATCGGCGGTGCGATTGCGGCTTATTGTGGAGCTGATTTTCTCTGTTATGTCACACCAACTGAACATCTGAGCCTGCCGGTGGTTAAGGATGTTTGTGATGGTGTGCTTGCGGCAAAAATTGCGGCTCACGCGGCTGATGTCGCAAAAGGCTTAAAAAAGGCTTTGGCCTGGGATGAAAAATTATCCAAAGCCCGAGCCAATATGGATTGGAAAAAGATGGTTGCAAACTGTCTTGCACCGAAACGGGCCAGAGAGGTTTTAGCGAAAGCTAAGATTAAGCCCCAAGCAACTTGCACAATGTGCGGCGAATTTTGCGCCATGAAAAAATTTCGTGATATTATTAAACAGAAGGAGAAATAGGAGATTATATGCCCAAAAAATATACGCTTTTCACACCCGGACCGACTGAAGTGCCGGATTACATCTATCAGGTAATGAGCGAACCCTTGGTTTATCATCGGGAACAAGCTTTTGCTGAACTTTTCGATTCGGTTGGGGAACGAATAAAAAAACTGCTAAAAACTAAAAACCCGGTCTATTTTCTTACTGCGTCTGGAACCGGGGCAATGGAAAGTGCGGTCAGCAATCTCGTTTCGTATCGAGAACGGGTTGTAATTGCCGCTTGTGGTAAATTTGGTCAAAGATGGAATGAACTCTGTATTCGTTACGGCGCTTACATTGATGACCTCTCAGTCCCTTATGGTAAATCGGTGCCACCGGAAGAATTGGAACGAAGGCTTCGTACCGATGATGCGGCACGTTATGTTTTTACTACTTTGACCGAGACTTCGACTGGTGCCCTGCAGGATATGAAAGCTTTTGGTGAAATCTGTCGTCGAAATAATCGAATCCTAATCGTGGATGCGGTTGCCGGATTAGGTGCCGATAAACTCAAGATGGATGAGTGGAACATCGATGTCGTTTGCGGGGCTTCACAAAAGGCTTTATTCTGCCCACCCGGGTTGTCTTTTATTGCGGTTAATGAGCGAGCCTGGGAAATTATGCAAAAAACGCGTTCGCCCCGTTATTATTTTGATTTAAAATTATATAAACAGTTTGCCGAAAAAGGGCAGACTCCTTGGACACCGGCGATTTCTCTATTCTTTGCCCTGGATTGTGCTTTAGAGCGAATACTTAAGACCGGCGTAGAAAAAGTTTGGGAAAAGCATCGGTTACTTGCCGAATCATTAAGGGCTAAGCTGAGCAAACTTGGTTTGGAATTCATGCCCGAAAAACCATCAAATGCCCTAACCGTAATCAAAATGCCCGAAGGCATCAATGGAACTCAAATTGTTGAAATCGCCAAGACCAAGAAAAAAATCCTTTTTGCCAATGGTCAGGCAGAAATGAGGGGGAAAATTGTTCGGATTGGTCATATGGGAGCATTTAGCAGGTCCGACATTAATCGGGCATTTTCGGTATTTAAAGATGCCTACACGCAGGTTAAGAAAAAAAGAAAGGTACGTTAGAATAGTTGTTTAGTATATTTAACAATTATTTAATCCCTGCTTAATATCATTTAACTATTTTTATTGGTTGCTTTTCCATAGGTTTGCATATTTGATGTGAACAAAACACCCCTGGGCAATCATTGTGGTTGGGCAAAGCAATTTACCGGCGTAAATTATAAATAACGCTTCGATTATTAATGAATTATTTTATTTTGGATTGACAAAATGGTCTGAGTTAGTATTATTGGAAAATGTCATTAGAATTACCCGAAACAATATTGAGAAAACAGAGTGATTATGACCGAGAAGAACTATCGATGAAAATAAGATCTTGTTTTAATCCTAATTGCTCAGCGGTTTAAGAAAGGAGTAAGGAAAATGAAACAAGCAAAGCAAGCGAAAAAGAAACCCGAGCCACAGGCTAAAGTTAAACCAAGACCCAATATTAATTTAGGCAGGAATAACTATATCATTTTGATGGTTGGGATAATAGTGATTATTGTCGGTTTCATCGCTCTGGCTAGGGGTTCAATAACCTTGGCTCCGATTCTTTTGGTTATTGGTTATTGTGTGCTGGTTCCTTTGGCAATATTGCTTAAAAAGGGTGTGCCTAAAACTCCGAAAAAACAGGAGACGGTACCGCCAAAAACACAAAATGAATAAATTATCAATAATAATTTCATCGATTTAAAAAAGTTATGACTCAAGCGATAATGGGCAGCGCTGAAATCAAAAAGGCGCTTAACCGAATCGCTTCTGAAATAAAAAAGAGAAATAAGACGGTTGAGAATCTTGCCTTTATTGGCATAAAACGGCGGGGGGCGACTTTAGCTCAACGTTTAGTCAAAATATTATCAAAAGATGAAAAGACAATCCCGGTCGGTGCAATTGATATAACCTTGTATCGAGATGATTTGCAACTGATTGCCGAAACCCCAATCGTCCGAGGTTCGGAGATAAATTTTGATATCAACGATAAGATTATGGTCTTGGTCGACGATGTCATTTTTACCGGCCGGACGATTCGAGCCGCATTGACCGAGATTTTAGATTTCGGTCGACCTAAATCGATTCAATTGGCAGTACTGGTTGATCGGGGTCATCGAGAATTACCAATCGCACCCGATTATGTGGGGAAGCGGATAAAAACAAATAAGGACGATTTGGTTGATATATATGTTGAAGAGGAAGACAATAAGGAAGGCGTTTACGTTTCTCGGAAATGAAATTTAATCAAAAAAACCTTTTAACTATCGCCGATATATCAAAGTCAGAAATTCTCGCAATTCTTGATTTGACCGCAACCTTTCGGCAAGTTTTAGACCGACCAATACCGGTCGTGCCGGCATTAAGAGGCAAGACAATAGTAAATCTATTCTTTGAACCTTCGACCCGTACCGCCACTTCTTTCGCGATTGCGGCAAGAAGACTTTCGGCCGATTGTGTTAACTTTGCGGCTATGACCTCAGCCGTAACAAAAGGAGAGACCTTGCTCGACACGGCGAAAAATATCGAAGCGATGAAAGTGGCGGGTGTGGTGATTCGTTCATCTCATCCCGGTGCTGCCCACTTTTTAGCCCAAAGACTTATGGCATTTATTGTTAATGCTGGGGACGGTGCCCATGAGCACCCTACTCAAGCATTGTCCGATGTCTTCACGATTAAGGAGCGAATCAAAAAAATGGATGGGCTAAAATTGCTGATTTTAGGTGATATCACCCATTCCCGAGTTGCCCGTTCTGATATATCGGCGTTCACAAAATTGGGGGCAGGGGTTGCAATTTGTGGACCACCCACGCTGATTCCACCCGGCATTGAGAAAATTGGCTGTGAGGTTTTTTATAAACTCGACCACATCCTTTCTGAAGTCGATGTGGTACAGGTTTTGAGAATACAACTGGAACGGCAACAAAAAGGACTATTCCCATCAATCCGCGAGTACCGTGCTCTTTATGGTTTGACCAAAGAACGGCTGACAAAATTGAAAAAACCATTAACGATTATGCATCCAGGTCCAGTGAACTGGGGTGTCGAGATGGACCACGAGGTTTCGGTCAGCCCACACTCGGTAATATTGGAACAGGTTAAGAACGGGGTAGCGTTACGGATGGCAATATTATACCTATTAGCCGGAGGCGAATATCCGAAGAGTTCATCGACCGAACCGAGCTGAAGCATTAAATTTCGCAATGACCAGAGGAGATAATTTGCTACAAAATAACGAACTAATCTTGAGCGGGGGCACTATCATTGACCCACTGAACCGGAGAATGTTCCAGTCCGATATCTATATCGAAGATGGCGTCATCAAGAAGATTGCTAAAAATTTAGCGGTAAAAGTTCATAAAACATCGTCACCGGCAAAAGGCTCAAAACCAGAATCCAATATAAAGGAATTTGATATTAAAGGCAAATATGTTGCACCTGGATTTGTTGATTTACACGCCCATCTTCGTGAACCGGGTCGGGAAGATGAAGAGACGATTGAGACTGGAAGTTATGCTGCATTGTCGGGGGGTTTCACAAAAGTTTGTTGTATGCCCAATACCGAACCGCCGATCGATAATGAAGGTGTCGTCCGATTCATTTTACAGGAATCAGCACGAGTAAACTTTGCTTCGGTTCTGACGGTAGGGGCAGCAACAAAAGGTCGCAAGGGTGAAGAGATTTCAGAAATCGGCAGCTTGGTTAAAGCTGGTGTTGTAGCGGTATCCGATGATGGTGAACCGATATCAAACCCTTTTGTTATGCGTCGGGTCTTGGAATATACTAAAGCCTTTGACCTGCCGGTTATGTCCCATTGCGAAGTGAAGGCGTTAAGCGAAGACGGAGTTATGAATGAGGGTATTGTATCGACCAGGCTTGGCTTAAGAGGGATACCGGATGTTTCAGAAGCGGCGATGGTCTATCAACACATCCTTTTAGCCGACTATACTAAAAGCCGACTCCATCTTGCTCATATCTCATCGAAAAAATCAGTAGAGATAATTCGTTGGGCAAAGGAAAAAGGAATTGACATAACCTGCGAAACTTGTCCTCATTATTTCTCATTGACCGATGCGTTTTGTTCAACATTTGATACCAACTATAAGGTTAATCCACCATTACAAACCCAGGCTGATGTTGAAGCAATCAGACAGGGATTATCAGAAGGTTTAATCGATGCGATTGCCACTGACCATGCGCCACACCTGGCTTCGGAAAAAGAGGTTGAATTTGACCTGGCGCCATTCGGAATGATTGGTTTCCAAACTGCTTTTGCCTTAGGTTATGAAGAGTTGGTCGTCAAGAAATATTTAAATATGGTTGATTACATTGCAAAACTGACAGTCGAACCGGCAAAGATTTTAAAACTGGAGCCACCAACAATTGAAATAGATAAAAAAGCAAATCTTGTCATATTTGACACTAAAATTAAGTGGACTTTTAAACGAGAATCAATTCATTCCAAATCCCAAAATTCACCGTTTATTGGTAAGGAGTTGATAGGAAAAGTAATGCTGGTCATTACCGGTGGTCGGGGTTTCGATTTTTCTAAAGATTAACCTAAGATAATTAGAGTTAGCTATCCATTTACATTTTAATTCAAAGCAGTTTTAGAATTCAACTCGGTTATCTGCCCTGGGCTAAGCGATAGGCTAAATAGGGTGGAAGCCCGGCTGAGATAATTTTCTGCTGTGCGGTCTTGATATCATAACTCAACCGCTTAAAATTGAATTGATTTTTTCTTGAGTCGTAAAGGAGAACACAGGCTTGCGGGTTACCGTCACGCGGTTGTCCAACACTCCCGACATTGATAAGATACCGGTTATTGTCATTCAAAATAAATTGTTCCTCTTTAATCATTCGGAGTGTCCCGTCCGGTAGTTTCTCTATGGCAAATGGATAATGGGTATGCCCGATTAAACAAACTCGTGAGGAAAAATAATTGAACTCATAGACCGCTTCCTTTAAAGCGAATATATAATCCCAACTCGGAGGTGATGATGGTGAACCGTGAACTAAATAAAATGGGTCGAATCGTTCGGTAAGTTCTAAGGAGTCAATATAAAATTTAGAATCTTCGCTGAGATTTGCTCTGGTCCAGATTAAGGCTTCGGCGGCGGCTGGATTGAAGTCGTCGATGGGAGTTTTTCGTAAGACACCGTAATCATGATTGCCGGCGATTGCGACACAGCGTAGTCTTTTGACCAATTCGATACACTCGTTAGGATTAGTGCCGTAACCAACCAGGTCACCTAAAAATAGGTACTGTGTTACATCGGCGTCGTCAAAGAAATCAAGTGCTGCCTTTAATGCTTCAAGATTGGAATGGACATCAGAGAAGATACCTAAACGCATTGATTATTTACCAATGGATTTCGATTTATAAACCGCGTCGAGTACACCATTGACGAATCTGCCTGATTCATCATCGCTGTATTTCTTGGCAATATCAACCGCTTCGTTGATACTAACTTTGGGTGGAATATCTGGGAAAAATAGCAACTCGCAACAAGCGATTCTAAGAATCGTCCGGTCGATCGTGGCAAGCCGTTCTAAAGTCCAACCCTTCAAATACCTCTGAATACAATTATCGATTTCAGAAAGGTGCTTGACCGTGTTTAGTACCAGTCGGGTAAAATATTCGGTTGATTCAGGGTTTAAATTTTGCTTTTGGATGGTCTCGGGAACTGTTTTATCTAATGATTCATTAACCAAATCGTAGCGATAAAATACTTGAGTTGCGCACTCACGAGCTCTCCTCCGATTTGTCATATTTCGGTTTTCTTTAAATTTCTTGCTTGGGCTTGTTTCTTAGATGGCAGTTTTTATCCCCCAATTTCTGTCATCAGATTTGCCATCTCGATTGCAAAAAGAGCAGCGGTCCAACCTTTATTACCAGCTTTGGTGCCGGCTCGTTCAATTGCTTGTTCAATAGTGTCGGCGGTGATTATGCCAAAAGTAATCGGCACGCCCATAGAATAGCCAATTTTAGCAATAGCTTTCGATACCACGCTTGCAATATATTCAAAATGGGGCGTATCACCCCGGATAATGGCACCTAAAGCAATAATCGCATTGAACCGTTTTGACTCGGCTAAGGTTTTAGCCACGGTGGGTATTTCAAAACTGCCTGGTGTCCAAAATATTTCTACCGCTTTGGCATTATGTCGTTCTAAGCAATCGATTGCGCCATTCAGCAACTCTTTACTCAGAAACTCGTTAAACCTTGAGACGACCAGGGCAAATTTCTTGTCTGTTGCATCCAGTTTTCCCTTATATTCTTTCCTCTCCATTTTTCCTCCTTTAGGATCTGATTGGTAAAAATATCATCGGCGATTAATTTCTTCTTCAAGCGATCCTAAAATGTGACCTAATTTATCTCGTTTTGTAACTAAATAGCCAATATTTTTCCGGTTTGGCTTAATCAATATCGGAATTCTTTCCGTAATTTCGAGACCGAATCCCTTAAGCCCGACAATCTTTTTTGGGTTATTGGTCAAAAGACGAATACGAGAAAGTCCTAAATCACATAAAATCTGAGCACCGACTCCATAGTCGCGTAAATCCGGTTCAAAACCAAGCGCTAATGAGGATTCGACTGTATCCAGTCCTTTATCTTGCAAGGCATAAGATTTGAGTTTATTTATTAACCCGATGCCTCTTCCTTCTTGCCTCATATAAAGCAAGACCCCGGTGCCTTCTTTAGCAATCAACTGTAAAGCTTTTACTAACTGGGCGCCGCAGTCACAGCGCATCGAATGAAAAACATCTCCGGTAAGACACTGAGAATGGACTCGAACTAAGACATTCTCTTTGTTACGCACATCACCCTTAACTAAAGCTAAATGAGCGTAACCATCCAGTAAGTCTTCATAGACATAAAGGTAAAAATCACCGTGAGCAGTGGGCAATCTTGTTTTTACAATTAGGGTGATGAGTTTTTCGCTTTTACGACGATATTCAATCAGGTCTCGTATCGTAATCATTTTGAGATTAAAACGTTGCGCCATCGGTTTTAATTCAGGCAGTCGTGCCATCTTGCCTGAATCATCCATTATTTCGCATAGAACACCAGCCGGATACAGCTTAGCCAGTCGGGCTAAATCGACCGAAGCTTCGGTATGCCCAGCTCTTCTTAAGACTCCGCCGTCAACCGCCCGTAGCGGAAAGATATGACCGGGTCGAGCTAAATCCTGGGGACGAGTTTTTGAGTTATACAAAACTTTAATCGTTTGGGCTCGGTCATAGGCAGAACTACCAGTAGTGGTTCCACTTACCGCGTCGACCGAAATAGTGAAAGGTGTCCCTAATTTGGCAGTATTGATATTTA
>JAOUPE010000064.1 GCA_029880025.1 Caldifarciminota bacterium | reverse complement strand
AATAAAGGTGAAATCGATGATGGCTGGTTCTTTGATGCCAAAAAAATTGGGATTGCGGCTGGTACATCGACACCATCCTCGGTCATCGACGAAATCGTCAAGATTTTGAAAAATCCCCAAATTTTTCCTGATGGGGTCACAAGCCAAATTAAAAAAGGCTTGGAGAAAAATTCTGATAAGGAGGTCAAACCGTAATGGAAAAACAAGAAAAAGAAGAACTGAAAGATCTGTACGCGCAATCTTTCCCAACGCTAAAAGAAGGTGAAATCATAAAAGGGAGGATTATACGACGAGTCGGTAGTGTTGTATTAGTTGATATGGGACTCAAGTCTGAAGGCATTTTACCTTTGGACGAGTTCAATTCTCTGGATGACGTGATTGAAGGAAAAGAGATATTGGTCTATCTCGAATCGCTTGAGGATAAAGAAGGGTTTCCGGTAATCTCAAAAAAGAAAGCCGATTTTCAACTGGCCTGGGATACGATTCAACAGAAAGCCGAGAGTGCCGAAGGAGTACCAGCAATAATCAAAAAGAAAGTGAAGGGTGGTTTAGCAGTTGAAGTATTAGGACTCGATGCATTTTTGCCTGGTTCGCAGATTGATATGCGTCCGGTCAATAATCTGGATAGCCTGATCGGTAAAACGTTCGATGTAAAGATTCTGAGTGTTAACTGGTTTAAGAAGAATATCGTAGTTTCACGGCGGACGCTTTTAGAGGAACAGGCAAAACGAGCGCGCGCCGAAGCGTTTGCCCGAATCAACGTGGGCGATATCGTCGAAGGAACGGTAAAGACAATAACCGATTTTGGCGCTTTTGTCGATATCGGCGGAATCGATGCGCTGCTTCATATTTCCGATATGGCTTGGAATAAAGTCGTCCATCCTAAAGAGTTCGTGAACGTGGGAGAAAAAATAAATGTGAAGGTTATTAGCGCTGACCCGGACACGGGTCGAGTGACAATTGGTCTTAAGCAACTCACCCCACACCCCTGGGATGGTATCGAAGAAAAATATCCAATCGGTTCGAGAGTCAAGGGTCGAGTTACAACCTTAGCCGAGTATGGTGCCTTCGTTGAATTAGAGAAAGGCGTTGAAGGATTGATACATGTCTCGGAAATGTCCTGGACCAAGCTAATCCATCATCCTTCCCAGATTTTAAAAATCGGCGAGACAATCGAAACCGTGGTCTTAAGTATCGATAAAGAGAATCGCCGTATCTCCTTAGGTCTAAAGCAAACCACACCTGACCCATGGTCTTTAATCGATGAGAAATACCACGTCGGACAAAAAGTTAATGGTCGAATCAGGTCGTTAAAAGATTTCGGTGCGTTCGTTGAAATCGAAGAAGGTATCGAAGGCTTGATTCATAATGGTGACCTTTCCTGGACAAAAAAGGTTAAACATCCAAGAGAAGTCGTTAAGAAAGGTCAAAAAATCGAAACGATTATTCTGGATATTGAAAAAGAAAACCGCCGCATCAGCCTCGGTTTAAAGCAGACCAAAGAAGACCCCTTTTATCGATTTAGCAAGGAATATAAAGATGGCGATACGGTCAAGGCAAGGATTATCGATTTACCAAAGCCAGGAATCGTGGTTAACCTGCCCCAGAGCATTGAGGGATTTGTTCCAATCAGTCATTTGGCTCGAGGCGGCAGAAAGACCAAGGATAAATATAAAATTGGTGAAGAAATCGAACTGGTAATTTCTAAAATCGATTTAGAGCGTCGGCATATTGCCTTGAGTGAAAAGATGCTGTTCAAACCAGAAGAAGAGGAGAAGAAACCTAAAAGACGAGGGCGCGCTAAAGAACCCTCTTACGAAACTGAAGAGGAAACTGACCGGTTTACATTAGAAGACCATCTGAAGTAAAAATTTCTCTTGGTTGCTTAACCCGATGCAAATTTAAGTTTGCATCGAACAGTAATTAGATGAGCATAGCTAAAGATTAGATGTTAAGCGTTTCTCGGAATACCAACCAGCAATTAGTTCCTGAAACTTATCGTAAATTGTTCCCCAAGATATCGAGGGAACGATGGATAATAAGAGGAATTTCACGAGCTATGGTGATAACGATTGGGTGCCGCCTCAACCAAGAGGAAGGGGATGCGCTTAGAAATCTTTTACAGCAACAGGGTTATCAGGTTACTACCATGCTTAAAGGTTTAGATTTATGCATCGTAAATACCTGTACGGTAACGAAAAGTGCGGACCGAACTTCGATTAAATGGATAAAACGAATTGCCGGGCTCAAGCCTAAACCAAAACTGATAGTAACCGGTTGCCTTGCCCAGACCGCAGCCGAAAGATTAAAACGAATCAAAGGCGTTGACCAGGTTATCAATCAGATCGATAAAGTGAAACTGATTGAAGATTGTCCGATTCTGCCGGTTCGAGCACGAGTCTTTCTTAAAATTCAAGACGGTTGTTGTAATCGCTGTGCCTTCTGTATTCCTTCCCGGCTTCGTGGAATTCCGGTTTCTAAACCAATGCCAATCGTTGAAAAAGAGGTTAGGGATTTAATTGCCCAAGGCTATCAGGAGATAGTTCTGGTTGGCTTGAATTTAGGGACTTATGGTTTAGATTTGGGTTCATCCTTAGTCGCCCTTTTGAAAAATCTTACTAAAATTAAAGAGGAGTTCCGAATTCGATTAAGCTCATTAGAGCCGGATGCGATTGAGGATGAACTTTTGAACCGATTCGATGAATTCAGATTGTGTCGTCATCTTCATATTCCGCTGCAGTCCGGTGACGACCGAATCCTTAGCCTGATGGGACGAAGATATACTGTAGCCCAATACCAACAATTGATCGAAAAGATCGTCGGTAATATTTCAGATATTAACATCGGTACTGATTTAATTGTTGGATTCCCTTCAGAAGATGATGAGAGTTTTAACAAGACTTTAGCTTTGGTGAGAAACCTTCCTTTTGGTTACCTGCATGCCTTTCCTTATTCACCGCGTCCTGGCACGGAAGCGTTTAACCTTAGGGACGATATAATTTCAAAAGAAAAGAAGCGAAGAGTGAACATTTTGCGTGCGTTAAGTTTAGAAAAGACCCTTGATTTTCGTCGTCGTTTTATGGGTAAAATTTTAAATGTAATAATTGAACAAGAAAACCGGGCAACCAGTGACAATTATATTAGGATTTTCCTTTCTCAAGCAAGGAATGGTTCTAAGACCGGTCGACTGGCAAAGGCATTAATTACCGATGTGAGACCAACCCAAACCTTTGGTGAGTTAGTGCTGCCTTTAAAAAGACTTTAAGAGAAATTATGAAAATCAATACTCAAAAGCATTGAATTTAGAGATATTTTAATATAATTTTGTTTGTATCGATGACTTTAAAGGTTTCAAATGATGTCAAAAAATAAGGAGGTTTTATATGATTAGAAATTCACTGCTTTTAATAATGCTCCTAATGGTATCGATTGTGGCAAAAGAGGTAAAAATTGGCTATATCGACTCCAAGCGAATCTACCAAGAATTTCAAGAAACTGCTTCAGCCAAAACCAGCCTTGACAAGGAGATGGCTAAATACAAAGAGGCGGCTGATTCGCTGAAAATAAGATTAGATTCAGCCGAGACCGAATATGAATCACAGAAACTGATGCTTTCGGATGTTGGTAAGGCGACAAAACAGAGCGAGATTGAGCAGATGAGAAAGGAGTATGCTCAGTATCTTGAATCGGTTTGGGGTAAGGGAGGAAAAATTGAACAGAAAAACAGAGAATTGATAACGCCGATTGTTACAAAAATCAATGAGGCGGTAAATAAAATCGCCAAGGAAGAAGGATTTTCAATCGTCCTCGATGCGGCAGAATCAAAAATTGTTTATGCCGAACTGGGTCTTGATTTAACCGATTTGGTCGTGCAAGAATTGAATAAAGAATATAAGCCAATTGAACCGGCAACACGCGAAAAGCGAATTTTAGTATTTCCATTTTTTGAAGGGAACACCGAGGCTCAGCAGGAGAAACTGGGCGAATTGACTCGTGCCAATCTATTTGCACTAATAAGAACTCAACCGAAAATTGAAATGATTAGCAAAGGTAATGTTAGCAGTGCCTTGCAGACCCGGAGCATTACTGAGGGGACGAGACTTGAGGAAAAAATTATTTACGAAATCGGTCGTGAATTGCAAGCCGATTATGTAATCAGTGGTACGGTGACTCGCCAGGGCAAGCGGGTGGAGGTAGAAGTTGTTCTCTCTGACCCAGCCAAACAAATAACTATAATTACCGAAAAAGACGAGGCACCAAGGGCGGAAGAACTACGTGAAACGCTTAGCGGGATTGTAGCGAAATTAATAAAAAAAATTTGATGAGGGTAAAATCCAAATTCTGCTATATCGCACCCGATGCTCGAATCGCTAATAACGTAAGTTTATCCCCATTCGTTTATATCGGGAAAAGAGTTGTTATTGGTTCGGAAACAAAAATCCTGCCAAGTGTGACAGTTCTTGATGATGTGGAAATTGGTAAGCGGGTGATTATCGGACCAGGCACGGTAGTCGGTATAGAAGGTTTTGGTTATACCAAAGAGGGCGGTATTTATAAAAAAATTCCACATCGCGGAAAAGTGATAATTGAAGATGATGTTGAAATTGGCGCCAATGTGACCATTGCGCGGGCTAAAACCGGTGAAACCAGAATTGGGGCTGGGACTAAAATCGATTGTCTGGTGCATATTGGACATAATGTAAAGATTGGTAAGGATTGCATTATAATTGCCCAGGTTGGAATTGGTGGCAGTGCTAAACTGGGTAACAGTGTAATCCTGGCTGGACAGGTTGGAATCAAAGACCATGTTGAAATCGGTGACAATTCGATAGTTTACGCTAAATCAGCGCTGTATAAATCAATACCGTCTAATTCCAAATATTCCGGGATTCCGGCACGACCTCATAATCAAGTTTTACGACTCTGGGCTAAGCTAATAAAAGAAAGCGAAGTCTGACCGACTGAATTTGCAACAGAAGACTATTAAACGACCAATCCGGTATCGAGGATTCGGCATTCTTTTCGGCAAAGAATCGAGGATAACTTTAAGACCAGCACCGCCTGATACCGGAATTATCTTTAATGAAAATATCAAGGCAAAAGTGAAAAATGCCTTTGTCCGCGGTCTTGTATTGGGATTAAGAAGCGGCAAAACCAAAATATACTTTGTCGAACATCTATTAGCCGCTTGTTATGGGCTCGGTATAAATAATCTGTTTATAGAAGTTTCAGGTAAAGAGATACCTTTTGCTGATGGCAGTTCATTGCCTTTTGTTAGGCTTATTAATCGTGCAGGAATCAGGAGTTATCAAGCACGACCAAAAATCCAAAATCTAAAGACACCAATAATTGTTAGCAAGAATGATTCTTTTATTTTAGCATTACCGGCTAAGACACTGTCAATCGATTGTTTCGTTGATTTTCCACAGTCAAGAACCGGGGCACAATTCTGGGGTGATTTGATTAACCAGCCGAATTTTGTAAAAGAGTTAGCATCGGCACGAACTTTTGGTTACTATCGAAATTATAGGTTATTAGCCAAGGTTCTTCCATTTGAAATCAAAAGCGAAGAAGGAATGATTGTTCCTAAAATTTTACGTTATAGGAATGAAGCGGTCAGGCATAAGGTTTTAGATTTGGTCGGGCATTTTGCGCTTTTAGGTAGAAATCTGAACGCCAAAATCTTTGCTTACAAGTCGAGTCATAAATTGAATCATAGATTTGTTAGAAAGTTGGAGGCATTATGAAAATTGAGCAGATAAGGAAGATTTTGCCGCATCGCGAGCCATTTTTATTTGTGGATGAGGTTACCAAAATCAATGCGAAAAGAATCGAAGCGATTAAGAAAATTACCGGCAAAGAATATTTCTTTCCCGGTCATTTTCCCGGTAATCCTTTGATGCCTGGGGTATTATTGGTCGAGGCGATGGCACAAACCGGCGGAATTCTTGTTCTCAACCAGTTACCCGAGGCAAGGGGTAAACTTACTTTATTTCTGGGTATCGATAAGGTTAGGTTTCGACGACAGGTTCGACCAGGGGATACTTTAAGGATTGTTTGTGAGCTTTTAAGCCTGAAAAAGAATATTTGTAAAGTCAAGGGCAAGGTTTACATTGGCGATAAAATTGTCGGTGAAGGTGAACTGCTCTTAGGATTCTTTGATAAATAATGATTACGGCGATGTAACAAGATGACAGCGATAAAAATTACCCTTTGTAATCGTCGTAATCGTTTCTTTATCACTGTAATCACCTATCAATGATTGCTGAATCGGCATTAATTCACAAATCGGCAATATTAGGCAAAGGAATTTCGGTTGGACCTTTCTCCATAATTTCAGCTAAATCCAAAATTGGCGATCAGGTTAAGATTGGTCCTTATGTCTTCGTTGACCAAAATGTTGAGATAGGGGATGGGTGCAAAATTGGTCCAGGTGTAATTATTGGAACAATACCGTTTGATGTTAATTACAAAGGCGAAGTATCAAAGGTGAAGATTGGTAAGAGAAATATTATTGGCGAATATACCACGATTCACCGGGCAACTGGCAAGAATAAGGTCACTTTAATCGGGGATGATAATTTTATCATGGCTTATGTTCATATCGCTCACAACGGTAAGATAGGAAATAATACGGTAATTACTAATGGCAGCCAGTTAGCCGGATATGTTGAAATAGAGGATTTTGCTAATATTGGTGGAATGGTTGGGATTCATCAACACGTGCGAGTTGGTAGATATTCGATGATTGGTGCTTGTTCATATCTCAGCAAAGATTTACCACCTTTTCTAATTGGACAGGGCAATCCATTTGAAGTAAGAGGATTAAACAAGGTCGGTTTACGAAGAAATAAGTTTAGTCAACAAAGAATTACATTGTTAAACAAGGCTTATCGTTTTATCTATCGTTCCAAATTAAATCTATCTCAGGCAATAACAAAAATTAAAAAGGAATTACCCAGGACTGATGATTTAGAAATCTTCTTGGATTTTATTCATTGCTCCGAACGAGGAATCGAACTAAACCTCTAATGATAAAGAGGAGAAAGTATCCAAAACTTAATTTTCATCTTAAGTCTTTTAATGAGTAATCCTGAACAAAGCGACACAATCTTCCTTAAATCTTTAGGAAAAGTATCTGATACAACAGTCTTCAATTTCCTTGAGGCAGAACTAAATAAGATATTCAAAATTCCGGTACAAATTGATAGCCCAATCCCGGTTGACCCATCAGCTTATAATGAAAAACGTGACCAATACTATTCGCCAATTATTCTGAAGCAATTAAGCAAGAAGGAACGGCATGAAATTATTTTAGGGGTGGTTGAGGTTGACCTTTATGTTGAAGGCTTGAATTTCATCTTTGGTCAAGCCGATATAAGAAATCGTAAGGCAATAATTTCACTTGCCCGACTCAGGCAAGAATATTACGGACGCAAACCCAATCAAAATCTTTTCCAAAAACGAACATTGACTGAAGCAGTTCATGAATTAGGACATGTCTATGGGCTCAGCCACTGCCTAAATCCACAATGCGTTATGTTCTTTTCTAATAGTTTAAGGGATACCGATGTTAAAGGCTATGAATTCTGCAAGACCTGTCGGAAAAAGATGTCTATCCCGGACCGATAGTTCTTGAGTCCAGAGATAACCACAGAAAATACCGAAGAAAGATAACCGCAGAGATAGCAGAGAGAAGAAACGAAAAGAAATTAACCACAGAGAACACTGAATTCACAGAAGAATTTTAACCGTAGAGATGGCAGAGAAAGCAGGGTCAACCCTTTGCCAAAACATTAGTTATAACTAATGCTCAAATCGACCCAAAATTTCTTCTAAGTCGTCTTTCGTCAATCGTTTATCGTATTTTCGTCAAAGGGAGGGGGTACCGCCTAGGGGGTGGTCTTCTGGGTAGACTCGGAACCAGACTCGGAAACAGACTCGGAAACAGACAAGGGGTGAGACTTGGATAGAGACTCAGGAACAGACAAGGGGTGAGACTTGGATAGAGACTTGGGAACAGACAAGGGGTGAGACTTGGATAGAGACCAGGGGGTTCACAA
>JAOUPE010000063.1 GCA_029880025.1 Caldifarciminota bacterium | reverse complement strand
AAAATTAAAACATTCATATAATTGCTTGCTTTATATATAGGAGACTAAGTTGTGATTAACTTTTGGTCTTGGATAATGAAGTTACAGGAATTCTTACGTGGATTTTATTATTATATAAACAGAGGATTTGGGCAACTGTCGCCGGCGCTTCATAGAAAGAAATCCGGGAAGTGGCTTTCTATCTCCTCTTTGTTAGATTGAGACAGGAGTAACCGATGCGTGCTAAAAAGGTTAAGTTAAATCTGAGGTATCTTTATTTATTAATTTTTCCCGATATAGTGCTAATCTCTTTAGCCAGTCTTGGTAAGAAAAGACTGAAGGGGGATTTATGAGTGAAATTTTTAATCTTCTAAAAAGAGCGGGGCGAAATTGCAGGGCTAAGGTATTAGTAATTATAACCATCACCGTTTTTCTATCTCCTATTTTCATATTTGCTCAGATGGAATGGATTTGTGCGACTGATTCGGCTGGATGGTCCAAAAGGTCTGATTTCTCATCAGTTGTCTTTAATAACAAAATATGGATTCTTGGTGGACGTAATGCAAGAGATAGTTGTAAAACCGATGTCTGGTATTCGAGTAATGGCATAGATTGGACTTGCGCAACTGATTCGGCCGGTTGGCCAGGTAGATACGGTCATACTTCTGTGGTCTTTGATAACAAAATTTGGATACTTGGGGGTTTTACTAATGGATATGTTTTATTGAATGATGTTTGGTACTCTAGCAACGGTGTTAATTGGACTTGTGCAACTAACTCAGCTGGATGGCTGGTAAGGTCATATCACACATCGGTTGTCTTTGATAACAAAATTTGGATTATCGGAGGATTAAATTTTAGTGGATATAGAAATGACGTCTGGTTTTCTTCTGATGGTGTCAATTGGTCACAAGCGACAGCTTCGGCTCAATGGTCAAGAAGGGCTTACCACACATCTGTTGTCTTTGATATTAAGATGTGGTTATTGGGAGGACATGACGGGTTGCCAAGGAACGACGTCTGGTGTTCTTCCGACGGTATAAACTGGATGCAAATAACAGCTTCGGCTGGATGGCCAGGCAGATGGGCTACTAATATATCCGTTGTCTTTAATAATAAAATCTGGGTTATGGGAGGAGCTGATTTTGGAGGTCTTAGGAATGATGTATGGTATACTAATGATGGTGCAAGCTGGATCTGTGCTATTGACTCAGCAGAATGGTCAGGTAGGTGGGGTCATGCATCGGTTACCTTCATTGATAAAATGTGGGTATTGGGAGGAAATGACAATATTGATAAAAACGATGTCTGGTATTCGAGAGGGCTTGGGATAGAAGAAGTCATCGCACGTAACACTACAGGTATAACTCTTAGAGTCTTACCTGGGCTATTTAACAAAAATCTTAAAATTACATATACCTTAACTAAATCTAAAGTAGTCCGAATTAGTATTTATGATAGTTCTGGAAAGGAGGTTAAGGCATTATTTAATGGTAAGCAAAGTGCTGGTTTTCATGAGCTAAAATGGGATGGGGAAGACTATACTAACAGAAAACTATCTGCTGGGACCTATTTCCTCAATATGGAAGCAGATGGTACAATATTAATAATGAAAATGATAAAACTGAAATGACTTAGGTATGACAATCGTATGTTTTCAATTATTTCAATCAATTATTCTTCTAATTAATTTGAGTGATGAGAGTAATAATAATATTTAACAAGGATGAATTATGAATAAAAGTGTGAAATTTCTATTATTATTTATGATTGCGATTTTTGTTTTGTTATTGTTAAACATTAATTGTGATTGGTTTATCTTTTTTAGGAGGAATAAAAAGTTGAAGTTACTTTTAAGAAAAGAGGGTTACTCTGCTTTTAATCCTGTCTTTTCCCCTGATGGAAGTAAAATTTTTTATTTGCTAGCTGATATTGGCAACTCGGTTAAAAATGGAGGACATCTAAGAGTTATAAATATTGAAGGTTCTGTTGATAGATTACTGCTTGATGGCATTTTTGGTTCTTTGGCGATTTCACCTGATGGTGAAAAATTAATTTTAACAACTGGAGATATATTTTACGACACTTCATCTATAATAATCGTTGACACATCTGGGGTTATGGTAGACACACTACAAATTGAAGTTTCGATCAAGGATGTAGAGTTTGGTAAAGACATAAATGAAATTTATTATTTTCGTAACGGGCTAGGATTTTATAAATACAGTTTTATTGATAGTTCTGAAAACCTCGTTTTAGAATTGAACGAGTCATTTGATGAATTGCAAGGATTTGATATTAAAGACGATTCTTTACTCTTTTTTAAAGGAATTTTATATTTTCTTGCTGGCGATAGCAGCAAAAATTTCCTTCAAATATTTTGGTCCAAATTCTCACCTCAAAGCTCAAAACTTCTTGTTGGAACAACATCGTGGGCCTTTTATACCACTGGAGACCTTTACTTACTAAGAATTGATACAAATACTCATGAAGAACTAAAAGCAATACCTTATAGTCATTCAACTATTGTCCAACCTGATTGGTCACCTTGTGGAGAGAAAATTGTCTTTGCTGCTAATGATCAAACGGGTCGTGCAAGTTCTACTGGTTTCGAACTATGGATTTTAGAAAAAATTGAATAAAGGAGGGTAAAATGATTAAAAAGATAACCTTCAGTATTTGTGCTCTAGTTCTTATAGCCAACGGAAGTATTTGGATAAGACCAGTCTGCTATAAGACAAAATTTCAAATAAGTGGAGAACCTCTTGTAGGTGAAGATTTTTCTCTCATCCTATCAATAATTGCATCGGATACCCTACCAGGAACGATTATTGACCTTGTACTTCCTTCTGAAGGAATGGTTTTAACTGACGGACAACAACAGCTACCAATAATTAGAGATTTTTTACCAGGTGATTCAATAGATATTATTTTTGATTTAAGGATTGATAGACAGGGAGCTTATCAAATAGCTGCTAAGGTATCTCCTTCAATATTAGATAGTGTCCATTGGCAGGAGATAGCAAACTTTTTCGTTGCAAGTTATGACGATATGGTAGTGTGGAGTGATACCGGTTTATTGGACTATATTTTTAATCTTCCAGGAGATGATTCTCCTCAAGACCAATATGTTTATAGTGTTCAAGTTACTGGTACTGTAAGATATCAAAAAAAGAATGAGCAAAACAATTGGTTAAATGCAAATAAAATAAAAATGGGTCTAGTAAAGAATGGCAGACTGGATGGAAGAGTATGGTATACAAACTCCGACGGAACCTACAACCAAACATTTGATATCGGAAACGGCACTTATGAGATTATTGTCTTTTCAGAGAATCCTGTTGGAGAAGTTCATGGTTTCTTAGGATTTCCTTCAATTTATCTTCTTGCTACACACGAGTTTCAAGTAAATGGAAATCATAGCGAATATAAAAATTTCGATATTTGGGGTAATCCCGACGGCTGGTATAAACAAGATATTTGCCAGATTTTGGAAAATATTAGAAAATCCAATGAATGGACTGATAATCACCTTGAAATTACTCATGACTATGTAAATGTAACTCACCCAGTCCCTGGTTGGCTTCCAGGTGCAGGAACATTTTATCTGCCTCCTTTTTATTTTGGACCAGGGATATTCATAATTCCAGGTAGTGACCAAATATATATAGCAAGTAGAAGTGATATTTGGTTCAGTTCTGGTCAACCAACAACTTCACATGAATGGGCACACTGTTTTATGATAAAAGCATTTGGCGGAAAAGTGCCTAGAGGATGGATTGATTTTTCAATTGCTTGTGGGGGGAACCATAGTTTAGGGACAGTTGCATCCTGGGGTCCGTTTAATTTTACTGGTTTTTCATTCAGTGAGGGATTTGCTGAATTTCTTGGTCCAGCTATTTGGGTTGACGAATTTGGTGAAAATGTGGATGAGGGAACAAGGAGTATTGAGGATTATTATGCTTTTAACAATAGTAATAATCCTTGGTGGAAAGGAGAAAATTTAAATAATACTGATGGAACTTTAGTCGAAGGTGCAGTAATGTCTTTCATTTGGGATTTGTTTGATGATACACAGACAAATGACCACAGTCTAGGGATTGACGATGATGGTTTATGGAATAGGTGCAGCCAGATTGGTCAAACATTAACAAAGATAAAAAATGAAGTGCACAGAGATTGGTTGCCTTGTGGAGCAATACTCGCAGCTCTACTAAGACTACTAGGTATCCATATACCGGGATTAGATTGGATTTGGATTGGAGTAGCGAACATAGATATTAATACCTTTAAAACCAAATGGGATTTTGACAATATTGATGAACTCTATAATGTTAATCTTTTTGGCACAAAACCAAATGCCCCAGATAATCTGCAATCTGGATATGTAACTCATAATTGTGTTCCATTGCGTTGGACTGATCATGCGCATAATGAAGGGCAATATCTAATTTACCGGCAAAGACAGTATCAAAATTGGGAGTTAATAAGTGTTAGCCCCCGGGTTTTAGGTTCTGTTTATACAGGATATTATGATGATAATAATGTAGAACCTGCTATTATATACTTTTATAGAGTTCAAGCACTAACGTGTGATTCTTCTAATTTCTCAAATACGATTTGGGTAAGAACCAAATATTCATTGGTTAGTAACCTTGTAACCAGTCCTGGATATGAAAGTATGAAACTGAACTGGGATAAACTGTCTATTAACGATGGAACGCTGATTGTCAGAAGCACGAATGGTCCAGTCAATTGGGAGCCAACTGATGGAGAGCATTATTCTGTAGGATACCAGGTGTCAGGAGGAGATGTTGTTCATAGTGATAATCACGACCACTCTGAAACTCCTTTTGTTGACGAAGGACTTACAAACGGAACTACTTATTATTATAAGGTGTTTGCATACAATGAGAATCATATATATTCACGTGGTGAAGTAGTACCTGGAACCGCCGGTGGTATTGTTATTTCAAGATTCAATAGAATGACGGCGTATAACAATACATCGAGAATTGCGTCTGGTGGTGGCAAGCTGCATCTTGTTACGGTTGATACTTTAGATGATGGTTGGGCGGCTGATACTATGGTAGTCTATACTTATTCGACCAATAATGGAATGACCTGGTCAAAACAAGAAAGAGTGCCAAGTAGCGGTGGTGATTATGGAAGAACTAATTTTCCGGCTTTGGCTCTAAATACTCAAAATATTCCCTATGTCCTTTTCGGGCAATATAATCTTCATAATCTAGCTTACCGCATCCACGGTTATATTCGCCATAGAGATGAAAATGGCTGGCATTACGATGAAGATTCAGATCATGTAGTTTTGGATGCAGGCGGTTCACCGGGCATTCCCATCGCTGTACCACCGCTCTCTTTATTCATGCATGGTGACACTGCTTACTTGGCGATGGTGAACAATGAAGCATATGGGGTATTGCAATGCTGGAAGTATCATGAAGATTTTTCACCTGAAAGATTTATTCGACTTCAAGATGGACCTAATTATTATTGGTATGATCCTTATCCATATTTCTCTTTGCCCGCCATTTTATTGGATTCGGAAAGAAGAATAATTGTTACATACATCCATAACGGGCAAATTTATTTACGTTACAAAAATCCACCTCCATATCCTCCTCCTCCGAATCCTAATTGGAGCGACCCGATACCGGTTCCTGAATATGCACCACGTCCTCCTGGAGACTCTCTTAATTACTCAATTGTGGCAAATGGGACTGATTTATACATTGCCATTGGGACTCTTGACTCTGTTTTAGTTTGGAAAGGTGTGAGACAAGGAGGTCAATATAGCTGGCAGCGCGAGTTTTACCGGACGATTGATGGCAGATATCTTCTCCGTTCTTCTTCTCCTGTGTTTGTCGATAAAGGTAATTACTTGGTTTGGGTTGATCCCCCGGGCATTTTATACTATAATAGACGAAATGGGAGTAATTGGGGTGAACCAATGGAATTATCTATAGTGTATGAATACTGGTCAGATTTTCCGCAAGCTTGTATATCGAGAAAATCGGGGAATAAATGGTTATTTATAGCCTGGACCGAACAGGATAATTCGTTGCCACCTTGGTATTGGATAAATAGCGGGAAAGTAAAATTGCCAGAGTGGTCTGTGCCATTTGACCAAGCAACTGGTCCGAGTAACGCCCAATTGCTAACACTTGATTCCAAGACTGGGAATATTCATATGGTCTTTAATACCGGCTCTACAATCGACTATACAAAATCAACCGATGAAGGTGTCACCTGGGACGATGTAGTAGAGGTTGATTCTGGCTCTTATCCTTCTATTGCCCTCGACACTTCTGGTTTGCCAAGAATCACTTATCTAAAAAATGATACCGTATTTTGCCAGATTCTGAAACCGGATAGCACCTGGGACACAATCGTTATCTTTGGCGGAAATGAATCCTGGAAACCAAAGCAACCAGCAGTTGCACCGTCTTATCCGTCCGAATTAGCTAATTATTCTTATTCTACCTTCTCCACTAAAGATCCGATGAGTGATAATTCAAGAATTAACTTTTCTGTCTTCGATGTAACCGAAGATATTGCCCCACAACCAAATGAAGTTGCTTCGGGTGAAAGTCTGAAATCACCCTCTATTGCAATAACCCCAGGTGATTATGTCCATATTGTCTGGGAACAAAAAGGTGAGATATATTACCGCACTTCGCTTCAACCTATTGACCCAGAACAACCGATAGAATGGTCAGATATCTATAACGTTTCAAAATCGCCTATGGTCATATCAGAACATTCGGTAGTCGAATCTTACGGTGAAAATATAATGGTCGCCTGGAAAGAAGGAGAACCGGGGGAGATTTATCGAAGAATACGCAATATAAATAGTGATGTTTCAGATTGGTCCGAAGTTGAGGATATCAGCCAGAGTCCAACTCAAGAATCGGATTATCCGGTTCTATCGACCCAGGATGTCGTAGCATGGCAAGAAAAGATTGATTCCTTGAACTATGAAATCTACGCCTGGATTCAAGGTGATATAGTTAATCTGAGCGAGACTGAAAATGCATCAAGATATCCGCACATCTCAATTGAAGCACAAAAAGCAACTGGCGATGGAGCAGGCGGGATTAATATTGACCCGAAAATTGTCATAAATGCTATCTGGACCGAAACTGTCCTTTCGGAAAGTTTGTATGAAGTGAAATTCAGTCGATATGAACATAACCCAGCCGACAATAAACTGAGCGAATATATCTCGGTTAAGATAGGCGATAGCATACCCTCGACTTATTGCGAGCAGAGAGACGGTTTTGTTAATTATGGCGGATTTTCCTGCGATTACAGCAGTTCTCCGCTGGTTTATAACCTTCCTTATCTTGCCCCGAAATCTAATTACGTCTTAAGAGCAATAGTCTATCGGGAAGGCTCAAGTCAATGGCGAGAAGAGATATCCGTCGATACAACCTTTATTACCGAGGTTATCTATGAACCGTATATTCCTGAGACTGTCTATGTCCTTTTGCCGAAAGAGACTTATGAGAATGACTTAGAGATAGGTAAGGAGATAGAAAGGGTATTAGGAAGTTATGCGATGCTTGCCGAATTGAAGGTTTACGAGGTGAGTCTTTCTGATTCATCAGGTGGCGGTGGTGCTCAGGGTAATAGAGGAGATATAAGACGCTATGCCCTTTACCAGAATCGACCGAATCCATTCAAGGGCTTAACGAAAATATCTTTTGCTCTGCCTAAAGAATGCAAAGTTTCGCTCTTTATTTATGATATTATGGGAAGAAGGATTAGAACTCTAATTGATGGCAAAATGAAACCGGGTAATTATAATTTGAACTGGGATGGTAAAGATGACCGGAATGGAAGATTGGCTCAAGGCATTTATTTCTATCGTTTACAGACTGAGGACTTCAAAGATACCAAGAAAACCATATTATTGAAATAGTAGACCAAGAGTAATTCAAGGATATAACTCCAGTCTAAGAGACGACCCAGGAACCAGCCCCCGAACCAACCCCCCAGGTTACTTAGGGGTCTTAAACGGTTGATATGTTTCAGCCCCCCTGTCTGTTCCCGAGTCTGCCCCCCGGT